>DASSJP010000188.1:0-7128 GCA_035691165.1 Rubrobacter sp. | reverse complement strand
AGTGCCTCGCCTGTGAAGGGTTCGTAGTACTCGGCGAAGCACCCGTCCGAAAGCTGCGCGAGGGCGTAGTGTTTGAGCCGGGCGGCCCTCTTCTGCTCGCCCGATTTCATCAGCGACCACCACATTAGCCAGTTCATCACGGGCCAGACAGGACCGCGCCAGTAGTTGCGAGGCTGGAATCCAGACTGGTCGAGGCTTGTACTCGGGGGCAGCGGCCACTTGAGGTCGGAGTTTCCCGTGAAGGCGTGCGAGTCGAGGGTCCGAACGAGGGCTTCCAATCGGTCGGGCTTTCCGGGGCCGGCGATCAGCTCCGCGAAGCCGGCGATTGTTCGTGCCCGAAGCGGTTCCCCGGCGCGCAGGTCGTAATCGAGGCAGAGACCGAGTTCGGGGTCCCAGCATCCGTCCAGACCCCGGCGGCCGCGTTCGATCCAGGCGCGTATCTTCGCCAGGTCACTTTCTGCGGCGCCTGCAACTTCGGCTATATCGAGCAGGGCCTCGTTCGCCCGCACCAGGAGGGCGCTCGCCAGCACGTCCTTGACCAGGAACGGACTGGTGTCGTAGAGAACCGCGTCGTCGGCGCCGGCCTCCTTGATAACCTCGACGAGCCATATGAAGCGGTCGTACTCGAGTCCCGTCGGCCTCTCGGACGGGTCGGGCACGTGTTCCAGGTCCAGGCGCTCGTACTCCGGTATCTCCCCGACTTCGACCCGCTCCAGTGCAGCACTCCAGCGCGGGGAATTGTCCGTGCCGCTCTCCCAGGGATGGTAGATGGTCACGAGGCCCGACCCCTCGGGGTCACGCTGTGTAAGGAGGTAACGGTGCCATGACAGCAGCTTCGGGAAGGCCTCTCGCAGGAACTCCCGAGCCTCGGCGACGCCTTCCCCCCTTGCCTCGGCGACGTGGAGGATGTGCAGGGCTGCTATGGTGTGTACGGGAGGCTGGCAGAGGCCGCTGGTACGGTCAGGATCGGGCGGTGCGTCAGGGGAATCTGCGGCGCTGGCCCAGTGCTCGGGCCCGGGGAAGTAGCTCTCCGGAGGGGCCTCGGGGTTGAAGACGATGTGCGGGATCTTGCCGTTCTTCCACTGGTGTTCGAGGAGGGACAGGATCTCACCGGCGGCGCGTTCCGTGTCGAGGTGCGCCAGCCCTATGGCGATAAAGGCTGAGTCCCAGCTCCACTGGTGCGGGTAGAGCGTGGGGGAGGCGCGGGTCCATCCGCCCATGTCGTTCTCCCGCAGCACCTCCGCCGCCCGCGCAATGATATCTTCGGGTCGCAATGAGACTCCTTCCGGCTACGTTACCCGTCGGTCGCTATTTTTTCGGCGCTCCACCCGCGAATAGTAATCCATTTGGCAAATCTTACGCTGCGCTTTTCGATACCTTACGAAATCCTTGGTGGTACCGGATCACGTCGCCGATGATACGTGAGGGGATCGGCGCCCCGATTCTTCGGTTATCCGCGTGTGCCAACGACGATAAGGAGTACACTTCGGATCATGACGCTGGTGAAGATGTAAGCAATATTCGACGAACATCACTTTCCGCGCCCGCCTGAGTCCCGACGGCGAGGCCAGGTTCGAAGTGCGCGTGTGAGCCCGCCAGAGCCGCTAGAGTCGCCCACAGAGGCCGCCGAAAGCCGCTAAAGGACTCTACGACCATAAGAAATTCGCGGCGCGTGTATGCAGGATCTTGATTCATCGTAGATTCATCGATGGTTAGCTATGATGATGGTAAGTACATGAGGGAGGAGCTTGGGTGAATCAACAGTAACAGCCTCGCTGGCGGCCTACCAGAAGGCAGCTTCTGTGGGCGGGTGGCGTCGCAGCGCTTTTGTTCTTGATCGTCGTACTGTCCGGCTATCTCTTCAAGTGGCATTGGACAGGCCTTCCCCGCACAAAGGTGCCTTCCAATACTCAGCCCAGAAAGACTCTTTGGGACTGGCTCGACCTTTTGATCGTGCCCGCTGTGCTGGCGATAGGAGGATATTGGTTCAATAGCCAACAGAATGCTAGGCGAGCGAAGGCTGAGAAGAAGCAGCGGAAGGAGGATCAGCGCCTAGCCGACGAACGGGCAGAACACGAACGAGACCTTGCCGGACGGCAACTCAAGGAGCGCATGAAGAGAGCCCTCGGTGATGGTGACCCAAGAGGAAATCGCCCTGCACAGAAAAGTGCTCAGCAAGGAGCGTCTTGACGCTGAGTTGGGCGTCAACGAAGTTCAGCGAATCTTGAAAGAACAGCGTAACGTCTAGCAAATCCCGGAAGGAGAACATCATGACACTTGCCAACTATTCCGCCGGCTCTTCGAGCAAGAAGAGACATGCTTCGATGTGGACAAATTTGTCGAGTACGTCAAGGCACACGACTACACTAGCGACTACGGCCATCTCAAGGCCGGGTTCATTCGCAAGAAGCTAGCGGAAGAGCAATTTGCCTATCAGCAGCAGAAGCGGGGGGAGGCCGAAGACGCCGCCGAGCAAGTCGCCGAAGAGCGTGCTGAACAGGCTCGGCAATTGGAAGTGCAGGCTAAGCGGGGCGCGTTCCAAGAGTACATAGACGCGGGTTTCTCGCCAGAGACCTTCGAAGCCGACTGGCCCACTATAAGGGCTCGCCTCGCCGCCAACAAGATCGCCGAGCACCGCAGGCTTGCCGCCAGCCCCCGCGACTACGTGGGCGGCTACGTGCCCAGTGGTCTCTCCGAGCACAGCACCCCGCCCTCCGGGGCTAGTCAGCGATCGTGCCTCGGCAGTCGCCTTTGGCCGCTGGGGTTCGCCCTGTGTCATCCTTCCACAGCCGGAGTAGCGGGCTATGACGCTTGCCTCAACCGTGGCGAGGCTATGTGCACTGAACTTCGTAAAAGGTAGGTGTTCTCAAAAGTACAGCCCGCTAAAGTAAGCCTTCGACGCTAGCACATGGCAGAGATAGCACAGGCTGCCCACGAAGGTGATCACTGTATGCTGGCGTATCTCCGAGCGAGAGCGCCCAAGGTTCTTCTGTTAGAAGGAGGGCGGCGTTGCGGGTTCTTCACGCACCAAGAAGTGCCAGTTTCTCCACGTCTCTTCGGTGCTCGGATCAAACGGTATCCTACGTCCCCCGAAGGTCTCGGCTTCCAACCGCTGGCATCGGTAGACGCCGGGGGGCGCATCAGCAGGGACGCCACCGGAGAGAACCACTCTGCTGAATTTCGTTCCGTGGGAGGGAGGTTCAGCCTCCTCCGGGTGGCCCCTGAGCGTCACCTCGAAGGGCTCGTGGGTCTCCTCATGCTCGAAGGCGGCGAAGACTTCTTTGAGGTTCATCTCGTGGCGAAAGAACCCTATCTCGACCCGTACCTCATCTCCTGGTAAGTGCCCTACCTGCCTTTGAGAGCGTGGAATACCTTCTTCTGGCATACCCGCAATCCCCTTTCTTCTCAGTATCCGAACATTTTCGCCACCCCAAATGGCGTTCGCGGCCTCCTCAGTCTGAATCGAGGGCCTTCTGTCCTAACCGCTCCTGGTACTCTTCCCACGTCTACTTGTACCTCTGCCACTCCTCGTAGTCTCGATGCCAGGGGCGGAGGACTTCGTCGCTCAGGTGTCTGCCCGCCACCTCTAGCACGAGATCCCTGTGGTCCACAGCGCAGTTTGAGCAGGTGGTGTGGTGTTCGTCGGCGTCCATCATCTGTCCGCAGTCGCATTCAATAAGCGCCTGTGCCGGCTGCCAGAGGTAGTCCTTGCCGTAAGGCGTCTCCTGCACGTCGAGGTGCCCTTCGATGCTCACCTTCCCCTTGCTCACTACTTTCTGCACCTCCTCGCTACTACCTCTCGTTCTTTGCAGGGCGTGTGAGTCAGAGTGCCCGGTTGAGGTTCTCTCTACCCTGAGGACGAAGTCTCAGACGGGATAGGCAGCTACATAACCAACGCCACCGACTTTTGCGAGTAAGCAAGTGAAAGCCCCGGTGCACAAAGATCGCCGAGGCTCTCGTTCCTCCTAACCCTCTATTTCTATTTGTTTGGGTCCTTCTTCGACCTGCGTGCCAGCGCCTTCCACGCTAACCTCCAGCAGGCCGTCCTTGAAGCTTGCCTTGATCTTGCCCTCGTCGATGCCCTCTGGAAGGGTCATGCTTCTCCTGAAGGATCCGTACCGACGCTCCTTGACGAGGTAGCCGGCGTCTTTGTGCTCCTCCTCTTCCTTGCGCTTTCCAGAGATAGTCAAGACACCGCCTTGGAAGCTGACCTCGACATCCTCCCGCTTCATCCCCGGGAGCTCCGCCTTTATGACCATGTCGTTGTCCTTGGTAATTACGTCCACCGCCGGGGTCCATCCCGCCTCGGCGGTTTGGTCCGTCCTCGTCATCTGGGGTGAGCGCCCGAAGACCTCAGCCATCATGCGGTTCATCTCGCTTTGCATATCCCGGAAACCTCTGAATGGGCTAAGCATCCCTACTTACTCCTTGGTTCCCTCTACGGGAGTCTTCTCTGGGAATTCTACCTTGCCGGCTATCTTCAAAGATGTCGATATGGTTGGGTGAACCTCCTTCCCTTCGTCCAGCAGCGACCGCAACGCGGGCCGACTTCGTGGGAGGGGGAGTAATCGATGCCGCTCCGCGTCATGCCACCATTGTGCGTTAAGGAGCACTTTTGGCCATGAGCAATCTTAACCATCTTGCCGACACAGATTAGCCATTCGGTGAGTGGTGGGCTGCCCGGCCATGGTGGTGCGTCAGGAGAGAGAACGCTCAGTCGAACTCGAAGTGGACCACCTTGCCTAAAGACCCGTACCGAGCCCCCGTACGCTGAACCCCCGGCGAACAACCTGAGGGCGGCTGAGGGTCGGTTCCTCGCCGGCAAGATCGCTCATCGCCGCGACCGGCGCCGTCGGTCCCTATATCTATAGTGGCTGGGAGGCATCAGACGCGAATCGGTGGCATCATTCTTGCTGCGTGGGAAGGCCTAGCGAGCTAGGAGGCACGGGCCGAAATGAGCATCTTACCTGACAAGATCCTCCTGGCGACCGACGGTTCTGATGACGCCGCGCTCGCCGCGACGGCCGCCGTAGATCTTTCGAAGAGGACGGGAGCGGAGTTGCACATTGTGCACGCCCGGAGACCGCTATCACATGACGCTTATCCTAGCTTGGTCCCGGAACGGTACCAAGCTCCCTACGAGGAAGGCGCCCGCAGGGTCCTCGAGGGGCAGGTAGGGCGCATCGAGCAAGCCGGAGGCACCGTCGCCGAAGCCCACCTGGTTTTGGGAAGACCGGCTGATGCGATCCTCGATCTCGGCGAACGGATCGGGGCCGACCTGATCGTGGTGGGTAGCAGGGGACTGGGGCGGGTGAAGCGCCTCTTGGTGGGAAGCGTCTCCGGGAGCGTCGTCCATCATGCCAAGCGTCCGGTGCTGGTAGTGCGCGGAGGGGCGGGGCAGTGGCCGCCGACGCAGGTACTTATCGGAGACGATCTCTCCGAAGATGCCCACGGTGCCGCAGAGCTCGGAGTCACGCTAGGGAAGCTGATGGAGGCCGAGACGCTCTTGGTTCACACCTACGAGGGGATGCCGCCGCACCCCGAGACGCTGCCCCGAGACGACCGGGAGCTCTACGAGTCGATGGTCGAGAAGCACTTGAGGCAGGTCGAGCCAGCTCTCGAGGGGCGTGCCGCGGAGCTTGCGGATGCTCATGGCCTACGACCTCAGGTTCGAATCGTCCCTGGGGAGAGTGCCCACATGCTCTCAGAGATTGCAGAAGAAGGTGATAGGCCGACTCTTCTAGCGGTGGGAAGCAGAGGGCTTGGTGCGGGTGAGCGTATGCTGGTGGGCAGCGTATCGACCAAGGTCTTGATGGCCGCGAGGGGGCCGGTGCTCGTGTGCCCGCTCAGAACACGATATGGAGCATGAGAGAGGGGCACAGGCATAAAGCCCTTGCCGGAGGAGTCGTCGCGCTCGGAGTGGCGCTTGTTGCGCTAGTCTGTGTCCCTTGGTTGCGCAAGAACCCTTCTGCGTGTCCGTACGGACTACGCTTCCTGATCGAGCTGCCACGCCCGTTTGTCACGAGGGCTCGGCTGCGTGAGATCCTCGCTCCCCAACCAGGAGAGAAGATACTGGAGATAGGGTCAGGTACGGGCTACTACTCCCTGCCTGTCGCCCAGTGGCTGAATCCGTGCGGCACGCTCGATGTCTTGGACATCCAGCAAGAGATGCTCGACCATGTGATGCACCGGGCTCAAGAGCGTGGCATCGAGAATATAATCCCCGCCAGGGCAGATGCTCGTGCTCTGCCATATCCTGACGGAAACTTCGACGCTGCTTACCTGACCTTGGTCCTTGGCGAGATACCGGACCAGGACGCCGCTCTGCAGGAGCTCAAGAGGGTTCTCAAGCCTGGTGGGCATCTCGTGGTTGGTGAGCTCTTCCCCGACTTCCACATGGTGCCGTTCGGGGCTCTGAAGCGGCGAGCGCAATTGGCAGGGTTCCGCTTCGAGCGCAGGGTGGGTGGCCGATTAGGATACTTCGCCAAGTTTAGAGTACCGTAGCCATCACGAGCTCGCGCGTAGGTCGGTAGGCGCTTCCGCTGCCCGCGGAACCCTTCTCGACCCCATGTCCGGGATTAGGTGCGTGGTCCTACCCACACCTCAGATCGTTGGCCTCCCTTAGCCTCCTCAACAGCTGCTCTCTTCTGGCACTTATATCCGGCTTGAGATTACTCCTGTGGCTAGCTTGGTAATATCAGTCAGCTACATACTCGGTTCAAGAGTTCTGTTCTAGTCGAAGAGCGGCACCAGAAACTCTCCGATCAAGAGGAAGAGGACGAACAGCCCAGGCAGCATAGCAAGCCATACTAGAGCTGAGCGCTCATGGCGTCGTACCAGCGCGATCAGTGCGGCAACCTCACCACCGAGCGCACACAATAGCAACGCGATGCCGACTAGAGCTTCCCTCCACGCCACCACCCCCGGCGCGGGCAACAACACGGCAGCGTTGACTATAAACAGGACTACGAACGTGGCTGCCAACCCTACCGAGTACCATCCGAGTCGCGTGCCAGGTAGCGATAAAACCATTGTGCATCTCCTCTCACTCTACAGAGACGCGAGCCAGGGCACGAGCACCTCTCCGAGTATGACGATGACAGGGAGGAGCACTGAAGCGATGACGAC
>DASSJP010000187.1:0-4486 GCA_035691165.1 Rubrobacter sp. | reverse complement strand
CCCTCTCGTCGTCAAGTTGCTCGTGCAGCCTGGCTATCGTGTCGTACGCATCGAGGGGGATGTTTTGGCCCGTTGCCTGGCGCGGTCTCGAGACCTTACCGTTGGGGTCGCGGCGCTCTGCGGCGGAGCGTGAGATCTCATCAGCCAGACGGTCGAAATGTTCGGACACCTGTGCCTTTAGACGGTCTCCCGCCCTCGCCCAGCGCTCCCTGGGGGCGGCGGCCAGCCTGTCGAAGCCGTCTTCCAGATCCTCCCAACCGGAAATGCGAAACTCCTCCAACCTTGCCATCTGGATCAACCCTTCCAGCTTCACGAAGGGCACCGGATTGTTGACCACGAGGTGAGGGATTCCGAAAGAGAGGGCTGTGAGGTTGCCGTGCAGGCTGCTCCCGACAAAGAAATCGCAGGCCCCGATCACCGCTCCTATCTCAAGCGGCGCCTCGAGACCCTCCACCAGGGTGAAGCGGTCCCCGCTCGCCCTCTGAATCAGGTGGAGCGCGTCCTGATCCCCGTGGCACAGCCCTATGGGGAGAAGGACGATCTCCAGGTCTCGTCTGGCCGCAATCCTGGCGAGCGACTTCGCGACCAGCTCTTCCTCACGCCTCAAGAAACCGGGAGAGCATTGAAAGCAGAGCAACCCCCGACCGTTCGATCCCGCGCCCCGAGGTAGCAGATCTCGAACCTTCTCCGGATGAACGCGCCGACGGATAGTCTCAGCCAGCAATATGCCTGTGTCAGGGTACACGTGTACGGGCTCTTCTACCCCCGCTTCTAGCAGGTAAGCCCGCGACGTCTCGTCCCTTACAGCCGCGTACCGTACGTGAGAGAGCGCCATCCGCACGAGCATCCGCCTGGTGGGCTCGAAGGGGAAGGGCACCCCTGGCGCGTTCCACAGGATATTGGGCCCTGTCTCCGCCCACGAGAAATCCAAAAACGCGTCGTACGGACGCAGAGGCCCCTCGTTATCAGCGTCGCCGTAACCAGACTCGGATCGGTCGAACCGCAGAAGGTCCCCGCCACCGATGAGTATGGCGTCGTAGTGTCCGGCGAAGTACTCTCGCCGCCGCCGGTCCAACGGTCCACCACCAGGAACCAGAGGGGAAAGCGGGGGGCTCCCCGGTGGAAGAGTGGCGGTGCCTATCGGCGCGTAGCACGCCAGCTCCAGGCCGGGCAGACGCGCCGTCAACTGCTCCTCGGCGATCAGGGGGAAAAGCCGGTCCCCGTAATTCGCCGCGTCGAAAGCCCCCCACTGGCACACCCTGATCCCGTCAGGCACGAACGTTCGGCTCCTCGAAACAGAAGTTGCGTTCCTCAGCCAACGATTGCGAACCTCGCACTTGCCTACACTACCAATTCCGGGAGATCATAACGCCCTTACCATACCGCCGTCGACCAGGATGGCTTGTCCCGTTACGTAGCTGTTGGCAGGCGAGGCGAGGAAAGCTGCGACCCGCGCGAACTCCTCAGGCGTACCATAGCGGCCCAGGGGTATCCGCGCCTCGAACTCTCCGCGCACCTCCTCGACGGGTAAGCCCCTGGCTTCAGCTTGCGACGTGTCCATGGACTGCGAGCGCGCGGTGGAGATACGGCCAGGGCCAAGGGTGTTCACGAGGATACCGTCGGGAGCCAGTTCCAACGATAGAGTCTTGGCCAGCCCTGCGAGGCCAGTGCGGAAGGTGTTCGAGAGGGTGAGGTTCTCGATCGGCTGCTTCACGGACGAGGAGGCGATGTTGACGATCCGTCCTCCGCCACGTTCGCGCATCAGGGGCAGCACCCCACGCACGCAGCGGATCATGCTGAGCAGGATCTGCTCGAACGCAACCTGCCACGCCTCGTCGTCGAGGTCCTCGAAGGTGCCTGCGGGCGGACCACCTGTGTTGTTCACGAGCACATCCACGCCCCCAAAGCGCTCCGCGGCGTGGGAGATGAGAGCCCTTATGTCCTCTGCGTTCCTGAGATCGGCGGCGCGATGATCCACCTGCGCGCCCGTCTCTTCGTGTATCTCCGTAGCTGTTTTCGAGAGCGCCCGTTCATCACGGCTGGAGATCACGACCCGCGCGCCTTCGCGGGCGAGCTCTGTCGCGACGGCCCTCCCAAGACCCTTGCTCGCCGCCGTCACCAGCGCCACCTTGCCTTCGAGACCGAGTTCCAAACCTTCCTCCTGACAGAACATTTCTGAGGAGCCTTCCGCCCCATTACGACCACCAATTCTACGGTAGCGGCGGGTCTCTGGCGATTGCGAGGCCCTCGTCGCTGTGCCAGAATCGGTTCTCCGGCGTTGGTGAGAGGAGAGGTTGTGATCTTCGAGTTTTCCGAGAAGACGAGTGACTACAGGGCGCGGATCGAGGCGTTCATGGACGAGCTCGTCTACCCGAACGAGGCGACGTTCCACGAGCAACTCGATACTGCTCAGAGCCGGTGGTCGGTGCCCCCGATCATGGAGGATCTCAAGGAGGAGGCGAAGGCGAGGGGTCTCTGGAACCTGTTTTTACCCGACTCGGACCTCGGCGCCGGCCTGACGAACCTCGAGTACGCACCCTTGTGCGAGGTTATGGGACGCAGCCCCATAGCGCCCGAGGTTTTCAACTGCAACGCTCCTGACACGGGCAACATGGAGGTGCTGGTACGCTACGGCACGCAGGAGCAGAAAGAGCGGTGGCTCAGGCCGCTGCTCGAAGGTGAGATACGGTCCTGCTTCGCGATGACCGAACCCGACGTGGCCTCCTCCGACGCGACCAACATCAGGGCGCGTATACAGAGAGACGGGGACGAGTACGTCGTCAACGGCAGGAAGTGGTGGACCTCTGGGGCCGGGGACCCGAGGTGCAAGATCTCCATCTTCATGGGAAAGTCGGACCCCGAGGCGGCGCGCCACGAGCAGCAGTCCATGATCCTGGTCCCCCTCGATACGCCTGGCGTCGAGATAGAACGCACCCTCCCCGTCTTCGGCTACGACGACGCCCCGCACGGGCACGCGCAGATCTCGTTCAACGAAGTGCGCGTGCCGCTTGAGAACATCATCTGGGACGAGGGCAAGGGCTTCGCCATCGCCCAGGGACGCCTGGGGCCAGGTCGCATCCACCACTGCATGAGGCTCATAGGCGTCGCCGAGCGGGCGCTGGAGATGATGTGCGTGCGTGTTAAGGAGCGGGAGACGTTCGGCAAGCCGCTCGCCGAGCAGGGGGTAGTTCAGGCCTGGATCGCTGACTCCAGGATGGAGATCGAGCAGGCGCGCCTCCTGACCCTGAAGGCTGCGCACATGATGGACACCGTTGGCAACAAGGAGGCACGCGCGGAGATAGCCATGATAAAGGTCGTCGCCCCTAACGTGGCACTGAACGTCCTAGATAGGGCGATTCAGGCGCACGGGGGCGCGGGGGTCTCCGACGACTTCCCGCTCGCCTATCTCTGGGCGAGCGCGCGCACCCTGCGCCTCGCCGACGGCCCGGACGAGGTCCACCGCACCGCTGTAGCTAGGCTGGAGCTCAAGAAAGAGCACCGCGTCGGACAGACACAGAACACATAAGGGAGGCGATCATCCAGAGCAAGAACTCCGTGCTTCTCGGCATCAAGTACGAGGCGGCGAGAATAGGTGACGTGGGTGACGATGCGCTCTCCGGCATCGAGGAGGAGATGAAAGAAGAGGTCGGCGATGACTGGGAGTCGGACGACCAGGTACTGAGGGGGCGCAACGCCGTCAGGCGCGAACACGGCCTCCCCGGTCTCGGAGGGCCTGGCGACCGGCCTTCCCCGGTTACAAACGTCAGGCGACCACTCTGGCGCAGGCTCCTTGGGAGATAGCGTGCTCTACAGGGACTTCGCCACCCAGGAGCAGCTCGACGACCAGTACAACCTGAATATGAAGTTCCCCGAGGCGGCCTCTTCCTACGAGGTGTTCTGCGAGCGGGAAAGCAAGAAGGTCCGCGAAGACTTCGACTACCGCCTCGACGTACCTTTCGGGCCCACGCTCGCCGAGCACGTGGACCTCTATCCCACGGAAGAGAGAGCGCCTGTACTCATCTACATCCACGGCGGCTTCTGGCACTTGCGCACGAGCAAGGAGTTCGGGTTCGTGGCGCGCGGCCCCGTCTCCGAGGGCGTCGCGACCATTGTGACGAACTACGCGCTCTGTCCCCGGGTGACTATAGACGAGATCGTCCGTCAGGCCCGCGCCGCAGTCGCATGGGTCTACGAAAATGCCCTTAGCTTCGATGGCGATTCCAGGCGCATCCACGTCGCCGGCCACTCTGCGGGCGGGCACCTCGTCGCCATGCTGCTCGCAACCGACTGGGAAGGCGAATACGGGCTGCCAGCGGACATTATCAAGGGGGCCACCGCCGTCAGCGGCCTCTACGACCTCGCACCCTTCCCATATTCCTTCCTGCAACCGAAGCTGCAGTTGACCTGGGATCAAGTCCTCAGAAACAGCCCCATCCTCCACGTCCCTGACTCCGCCCCGCCGCTGCTCCTCGCCTACGGCGAAGAC
>DASSJP010000186.1:0-4744 GCA_035691165.1 Rubrobacter sp. | reverse complement strand
AGGAATGACCACACCATGTAGCCGCGCAGATCCACGCCCTTGTCAATCGCCTCGTGGGCGGCCCGGAAGTGGCTATCGAGGTAGGCGATACGCTCCTCGTCGACCACGCGGCCCTCGGGGTCGATATAGTCGTGGACGGCGCGTCCGTTCTCGGTGACGTAGATGGGCAGATCGGCGTACTCTTCCTTTATCCGGACCAGGATCTCCGTCAGGCCCTCCGGCTCAACGGGCCAGCCCATCGCTGTCTTCTCCGCATCGTGCCGAATGATAGGTCGGGCGCCGAGGTCCGCAAAGGGCATGTCTCCCACGTCTTCTTCCTGCGCCTCGCGGACGGTGTTGCGGAAGTAGTAGTTGATCCCAAGGAAATCGAGGGGAGCCGAGATCTTTTCCAGGTCCTCGTCGTTGACGAAGGAGAGGTCCGCTCCGCGTTCCCTGTAGTGTGAAAATATGTCCTCAGGATACTCGCCGCGAAAAAGGGGATCGAGGTAGAGCCGGTTTGCCTGCCCGTCCACCCGGCGCGCGGCCTGCCTGTCGGCTTCGCGGTCCCGCGAGGGGCTGGCCGGATGCAGGTTCAACGTGACACCCAGTTGATTTCGATCCCCTGCGGAGCGCATCCTCTCCATCGCGAGCCCGTGGCCGAGCAGGAGGTGGTGCGTCGCAGCGAGTGCCTTCGAGCTGTCTTTCTGTCCGGGTGCGTGGACGCCGAGGCCGTATCCCATCCAGGCAGAGACCCATGGCTCGTTAAGGGTGATCCAGAACCCAACCGAGTCCGACAACGCCTCGTATACGATGTCTGCGTAATCGGCGAAACGTCCGCTAGTCTCCCTGTTCGTCCATCCGCCCAGATCTTCAAGCGCCTGCGGCAGGTCCCAGTGATAGAGCGTGAGCATCGGCTCGATGGAGCGTTGCCTCAGGCCGTCGACGAGACGCCTGTAGTAGTCGAGGCCCTTCTGGTTGACGGGGCCGCTCCCTTCGGGTTGTATCCTCGGCCAGGCTACGGAGAATCGGTAGGCCTGCATCCCCAGCTCAGCCATAAGGTCGAGGTCTTCTTCCAGGCGATGGTACTGGTCGCAGGCTATGTCGCCCGTGTCACCGTGGCGGATCTTGCCAGGGGTGTGGCTGAACGTGTCCCAGATGGACCTGCCCCGTCCGTCCTCCTTGACGGCGCCCTCGACCTGGTAGGCCGCCGTAGCCGTCCCCCACAAAAAGTTCTCCGGAAATCTCACTGTTGCGTCTCCTCCTTGCGTTGTTCAGGACCTGTCGGCAAATATCTATCGTAGCTGAGGCCGGGTCTTTCGCGCCTTCGTTCCGGACCAGAAGTCGGCGGCGACGCTAACCCTTCACCGCGCCCTGGGTGATCCCCTCGATAAACCGCCGCTGCATGATCAGGAATATGATCATGATGGGCACCGTGCTAAGGAAGGAACCGGCCATGACAGCCCCGTATTGCTGGTCGTAAGGTCCTACTAGAGTGGGAAGCCCCAGTGAGACGGTGAACATCCTGTCATCCGTCAATACCACGAGCGGCCATATATAGTCGTTCCAGGAGGCGGTGAAGAACAGGATTGCCATCACCGCTATCACGGGCTGCGAGAGGGGCACTATTATCCGCCAGAAGATCCCCCACTCCCCTGCCCCGTCCACGCGGGCGGAGTCGAGGATCTCGTCAGGGATCGAAAGCAGGTACTGACGCGCGAGGAAGACCCCTATCGCCTGGGCGGCGAGCGGCAGGATGAGCGCGATGTATGAGTCGGTCCAGCCGAAAGTAACCATCATCGAGTAGAGGGGTACGATCAGGACGTATATAGGGAGCGTCAGGGTCGCAAGTAGCATGATGAACAGGGCGTTTTTGAAGCGGAAGTCGAACTTCGCGAAGGCGTAGCCGGCCATGAGAGAGATCACCACGGCCAGGATCATTCGCGATACCCCTATGAAGACGCTGTTGAAGAACCAGCGGACGAAGTTCGTCTTCCCGAAGAGGAGGTCGTAATTGCCCCAGTACAGGCTGTCGGGGAATATCTGAACGGGGATGGAGAAGAGTTCATCGCCAGGCTTGAAGGAGGCGCTGACCATGTACACATACGGCATGATCGTCAGGAAGATGACCAGCAGCAAAACGGCGTTGCCGAGCACCTGCCACATACGGGTCGCCGCCCTGTTGCCCGTAATCATCTGGTGAGCCTCCTGTACAGGAGCAGCTGTACGACGGTCAGAAAGATACTAATGAGCGCCATCGAGTACCCTATCGCCGCGGCGTACCCACGGTCGAACTGGGAGAATCCCACCTCGTAGAGGTACTGCGAGAGAAACAACGTCGCGTCAGACGGCCCGCCATTGGTGAGCAGGAACGGTATCTCGAAGAGCTGGTAACTGAAGATGGTCGCCTGGATGACGACGAACAGGATCGTTGGCCTCAGCAGCGGGAGCGTGACGTAGAGGAACGTCTTCCGACGATCAGCGCCATCAATCGCCGCAGCCTCGTTGAGCTCGTGCGGGATGTTCTGCAACCCCGCCAGGAAGTACAGCGAGTTCACGCCGAGGTACGTCCAGATCCCAACCAGGACGATGGATACCATGGCGAGCCGCTCCGACCTAAGCCAGTTTAGCTCGGGCAGCCCGACAGAGCGGAAGAAAGAGTTGAGAAGGCCGAAGTCCTTGTTGAAGACCAGGCTGAACATGAGCGCGATCACAACGAACGAAGTGATAAACGGCAGGAACAGCGAGATCCTGTAGAAGCTCTTGAGGTTCACGGATGGAACCAGGAAGGAGCGTATGGCGAGCGCGACGGCCAGCGCCAACGGACTGAGTATGAACACGCTTGCCAGGGCGTACACGGTGGTATTTCGCAGGGCGTGGAGGTAGCGCTCGTCCTGCACGAGCCTGACGTAGTTGTCCAGCCCTATGAACGAGGGCGTATCCAGGGCGACCGCCTTCTGAAAACTCAGCCAGAGAGCGCTGAAGGTTGGATACAGCAAGAAAGCGCAGTAGATCGCGAAGAACGGCAGCAAGAAGAGATACGGTGCCACCGTAGAGCGTCGTCCGCTGCCCCACCGGCGCTTGGATACGGTCCCGCCAGGCGCCGTCTTGCGGGCTCCCCCCTGCCCTGCTTCGTCAAGTTGCGGCTGCATCGCCAACCTCCCCGAGGAGGACCTGTTCCCCGGCTACTGGTTCTTCTGCAGTTCCTCGACCGTCCCTTTCAGCTTGGTCAGCGCGGTCTTGGCGTCCGTCTTGTCGTTCATGACCGGGGTGATCACGTCGCGTTGGAGCGCCTCGGTGGTATCCGGCCACACGGGTGACTGGCGGAACGCAGGGAGGTCGTCGGCAATGTCAGAGTAGACTTGGCCTATCTTGACGCCGCCGAAGTAGTCGCTCGGCTCGGCGAGTGCAGGGTCGTCGTAGGCTGGCTTGTACGCCGGGTACGCGGTCCGCGCCTTGAAGTCGAAAAGGACACCTTCCTTCGTCAGGTTGGCCGCCTTGATGAGATCCCACGACGCTTCCGGGTTCCCTGACTGTTCGGTGATGGCCTGGCCCGTTCCGCCGAAGTTGGCCGTCGGCCTGCTGTCACCCAGCCCCTGGGGGAGCTCTTGCACGGTCCAATTGCCCTCTTGATCTGGTACCTGGTCGATAAAGTACGAAAGGTGCCACGGCGGTCCCCACGTCGCGATGAACCGCTCGGCCCTGAACGCCGCCATGTACTGAGGCGGGGCCCAGTTGTTGTTGGCCTCAGCAGGTGCCAGACCGGCGATCTCGTATTTGTAGACGAGGTCGTGGAGGAACTGCATAGCCTCGATGCTCCTTGGATCGTCTCCGTTGTAGTTGCCGTTCGCATCGAAGTAGGAGGTGCCTGCCTCCTGCATGAGCATGTAGTGGTCGCCGAAAGCCAGGTCGTGGATGGCGAACATCTTGCGGTCCCCCGTCGAGACCTTCTTGCCTGCCGCGATTACATCGTCCCACGTCTCGAATGGCAGCTTGACGCCTGCGCCCTCCAGTATGTCCTTGCGGTATGCCATGACGACGGTGTTCAGCTCGTTCCCGACGCCGTAGATCTCACCCTTCCAGCTCCATGGGTCGACGGCTGCGGGCTTGTAGATGTCGTTTATGTCGTCGCCGATTCGCTTCTTGAGACCGAGCAGCGGCACGTGGTCACCCTTTATGAACTGCCCAAAGCGGGAGATCTCGATGTCGGCTATGTCGGGGGCACCCTCGCCGGAGACGAGCGCCGTCAGGAGCTTGTCGTGCATCTGCTCGTAGGGAAGTATTCTGAAGTCGACCTTTACGTCACCATGCTTGGACGTGAATGCCTTTGACTTGTACGCCGCCTTGGCGAAGTTCACACGCCCCTCGTCGAAGCCCCAGAACTCCAGGCTCTTTGAATTCCCCCCCTGCTCGCCACCACCGCCACAACCGGCGAGTCCGAGGACGTATGCGCCGGCCAGCGCTCCTCCACCCGCCTTCAAAAAGCCACGCCTCGTCAAGGTCCGCTTCATTTCAACCTCCTGACTCGAACTATGCTTATCATCGGGTTTCCATACTCGTATTCGGAGCCGCGAACGCGAAAGATCGCAGCGCGTGTGGGCGCGCTGAAGCGAGGACCAAGGTGCGAGGCAGACACTCGCTTGCCTCGTTCGTTTTCGTGCCTGTCCTTCCCAAGACCAAGCCTGTCAACCCCAAATCTTACATAAGCCAATATAGTCAATGCGTAGTTTTGTGTCAAACTGATCGAAGCGCCTTTACGGTCATTCCG
>DASSJP010000185.1:0-2787 GCA_035691165.1 Rubrobacter sp. | reverse complement strand
CGTCGCCCCCGAGTCGAGTTCGAGAACCGCGTCCCTGCCCTTCCACTCTACGTTCGCCGAGAGTTTCCAAGGGGACGTGAGCAGCAGGCCCGGCAGGAACTGCGCCAGGCGCAGCCCGTACTTGCGTGTGCCGCCGAAGATAGAGAGAGGGCCGTCGAGGTGGAGACGATGCCCGTTGGAGAGGGGTTCGAGCTGGTAGATCAAACCCAGAAGCTTTACGTAGTGGAAGACGAGTCTGGCGTCGGCGCCTTCGCCAAGATCAACGACGAGATCTCTTGCCGAGTACAGGACTCCCTGTATCTGGGCGACGTTGTAGCGCCTGACCAGCTCCTCAGAGGAGGGACGGTCGAAGCCGCCGAGGAGCTGGGCCCCCTGCCTGTCCGCGTACATGAGGACGGCAGGCTCTTCGATCCCTGTCTCTACGGCGACCCGCGAGAGCACGTCCTCGCGCGTCGGGGATTCGAGCAGACCAGTCTCCGCTGCCGGTGGTTCAGGCAGGGCCGCGACGAGCTCGAAGATGCGGGTGCGCAATGTGTACGAGTCCGCATCGGCCGGTGCAACCCAGTTCGCCCGCTCCTCCAGGAGCTTCGCGAGGGCGCGTACGATCTTGAATCCTCTGCGCGGGTCGAGGCCGGGACCGAGATCCTCCTCCCTAACCGTTAGCTCCCGCTCCAGGCTGGACCGCGGGAGACCGACGTGGGCTGCATAGAGGTCGCATAGTTCACCGGCGACCGCCAGGGCGCGTGGATCTTCGGGCGACAGCCTGTGGGGTACGAGCCTGCCGCGGTTAAGGCGGGCCATGACGTGCTCGCTGCGGAGCACTAGAGGATGGCCTCCTTGCGGCGCCGGGCGGTAAATTCTTCGCCCGTCTGGGCCGTTACGAGCTCGTAGAGGATGGCCCGTTTGCCTTCCCTCGGACGGAGGATGCGGCCCAGGCGCTGGACGTACTCGCGCCGCGAGGCGCTGCCTGCGAGGATGACGGCTACTCCCGCGTCGGGTACGTCTACCCCCTCGTTCAGAACGTCTGAGGCTATGACGGCCCTGTAGCGGCCCTCGCGGAAGCGGTCGAGAATCTCCTTGCGTTCGCGGGCAGGCGTCTCGTGGGTTACGCCGGGGATCAGGAACCTCCGGCTTAGCGCGTAAACTTCCTCGACGCTCTTGGTGAACACTATGATGCGGTCGTCCCAGTGCCTCCTGAGGAGCATCTCGAGCGTCGCGCCCTTCCGCATTGCGCCCTCCCGTATCTCACGCCGCCGCCGCGCCGCAAGCAATGCTTCTCTCCCTCCGGAATGGCTCGTCGAGGCGACCATGATGAAGCGCTGCCAGTCCTCGGGAGAGCGCATCGGCAGACGATGTTTATCGAGGAAATCTCTGTAGACGGCCTCCGCCTGGGCGTACTCGAAGCGTTCGTGGGCAGTGAGCTCGATGGGTATACGGACCAGCTCGAAGGGGGCGAGGTAGGTGCCTGCGAGATCCTCGGGAGAGCGGCGGTAGACGACCGGTCCGACGAGGTCGGGGAGCAGATCGTGCCCTCCGTCGGGACGCTCGGGCGTCGCCGTGAGGCCGAGGGAGTAGGGCGCCAGGAGCATCTTCGCAATGATCGCGTTCTTCGGGGCAGGTAGATGGTGGACCTCGTCGTAGACCACGAGCGCGAAGCGGTCGCCGTATCGCTCGGCGTGGATGTATGCAGAGTCGTAGGTCGTCACGGTGAGGGGTGTGATCTCATGGTATCCACCTCCAAGCAGCCCGATCGTGACGGAGTCGCCGAAGGCGTCCTGCAGAACGGAGTACCATTGCTTTAGCAGAGCCAGGGTGGGAACGACGACCAGCGTGCTCCTCCCGGCGCGCTCCATCGCGCTCATCGCCACAGCCGTCTTGCCTGCACCCGTAGGTAGAACCACGACGCCGCGGAGTCCCTCCCGACGCCAGGCCCCTAGTGCCTCCTTCTGGTAAGGGCGTGGCTCCATCGCCACGCGGGACTCGAGAGGAATCTTCTCGAAGGCTGCGGCCCTGTCCTCGTGTGGGAAGCCCGATTCGCGCAGCCCGAGTACGGTCTCGCGGTAGGCGCTCGCTGGGGCCCGCCACTGGTGGGTCCTTCCGTCCCAGACGAAAGGCTCGGGCAGGCCGGAGGAGGTCCCGGTCGCGACGAGGGTGCCGGCTTCGTAGAACAGCTCGATCACGCTCCCACAAGCATAACCGAGAACTTCTCTACTCTCAGCGTTAAACTGGCCGCACCGTGATCGAAAGTACACGTTGAACCGGTCAGAGAGCCGAATGGCGTTCGAGGTGCTTCGCCTGGTAATCACGCTTGCGTTACTGGTCTTTGTCCTGGCGGGATGCGCCGGCGCTCCGGGAAATGGTTCTTCTGATGGTGGGCAAGAACGGGCCTCAACCGTTGTGCCCGAGAGGGAGGAGAAAGAGGACGTACCCGACGTCGCGCACATGAGCGTCAGGGACATGGTGGGACAGATGTTCGTCGTCAGCATGGGTGGGACGGCGCCTGACTACTACATCGAAAAGATGGTGCGTGAGCGGAACATCGGCGGAGTGATCCTCTTCGGTTACAACATGAAGAGCGAGAGCCAGGTGAAGGCCCTGACAGGTTCGCTCCAGAAGCTATCCATGAAGACCGGGCCGGCGGTGCCCCTCTTCGTCGCCGTCGACCAGGAGGGGGGCGACATCGCCTCTGCGCCCTGGGTCGCGCCCGAGCCCGCGGCTGCCGAGGTCGGAAGGCGAGGCGACCCTGACGAGGCCCGTGCTATCGCAGCAAGAATGGGTCGCCAGCTC
>DASSJP010000184.1:0-3420 GCA_035691165.1 Rubrobacter sp. | reverse complement strand
TCTACATCATCGAGAACCTCGTCCTCGACGAGCTGGCAGCATCGGGACACTACCGCTTCGAGTTTGTCTGCACTCCCCTGAAGCTCGTCGGCGCCACCGGCTCCCCTGTCAGGCCCGTGGCCATCGTCTCTGGCTAGCTCCAGTCGTCGTGTGCTTCTTCGGTATGTTGACCCAGGGTTGGCGGAGGGCGGCGGATGGGCACGCGCTCGCCGTCTATGAGGATCGGCGAAGCGAGCATTTTCAGGGGTCCTGCTGACGGATGATCCAGATCCAGTAGCATCCCAGAGCCGAGGACGTGTTCGTCCGTGAAGACGTTGGCCAACGTGTTGACCGGGCCACACGGTACGCCTGCGGCACGTATCTCCTCAGCCCATTCGTCCGCGGGTCGTTTGCGGAACTCTTCCTGAAGCTCAGGGATCAATGCGTCCCGGTTCGCCACGCGGTCCGGGTTGGTGGCGTAGCGTTCGTCTTCGGCGAGCTCGGGGCGACCGATGACCCTGCACAGGTTGGCGAACTGGGTATTGTTGCCGACTGCCACGACGAGTGGTCTGTCCGAGGCGTCGAAGGTCTGGTAGGGGACGATGGAGGGATGGGCGTTGCCTATGAGGCCGCTGTCTTCGCCGCTCACGAGGTACTCCTGACCGCGGTTTGCGAGCCAGCCGAGGGTTGACTCGAAGAGCGGAACTTCGATGCGCGCGCCTTCTCCTGTGACGGCGCGCCGGTGGAGGGCTGCCAGGATCGCGTTCGATGCGAACAGGCCGCACACTATGTCAGAGATCGCGACTCCCACTTTGGTCGGCTCGCCGCCTGGCTGGCCCGTGATGCCCATGACGCCGCCCCTCGCCTGTACCAGAAAGTCGTAGCCTGGACGGTCCTCGTCAGGACCAGGCCCGAAACCCGTGATGGAGCAGTAGATGAGATCGGGGTTCGCTTCTCTCAATGTTTCGTAGCCGAGTCCGAGTTTCTCCAGGGCACCGCGTCTCCAGTTTTCGATCACCACGTCCGCCTCTGCCGCGAGCTTCCTGACCCTCTCCAGTCCTTCGGGGTCTTTGAGATCAACCCCTATCGAACGCTTGTTGCGGTTGACGGAGAGGAAGTAAGCTGACTCGTCGCCAGCGAAGGGCGGTCCCCAGTGGCGGGTGTCGTCCCCACGCTCGGGATGTTCGACCTTCAGCACGTCGGCGCCGAGGTCGGCCAGAACCATCGTCGCATAAGGTCCCGCAAGGACGCGCGAGAGGTCGAGGACCCTGACGCCGTCGAGGGGCAGCTTCGAGCGTTCTTCCATGCTGCCAGTGTAGCGTGGGGTATCCACAGCGGCCAGAGTAGGTGTTCGTGACGCGCGGATGCGCGCTGTGGAATAATCCGTGGTCGATGGGCGGGCTCTTAAGAGAGGTGAGAAGATGGCTGTGACGAGGGCCGGGCGAAACTCTGACACCGGCGCCTTCGGTACCCCGGAGGCGGGAGACTTCCTGAACATCGACGCCCACCTCTCCGAAGAGGAGATAGGCGTCAGGGAGAGGGTCCGGTCCTTTGTACACGAGAGGATCAGGCCCAACATCAAAGGGTGGTACGACGAGGCGGTCTTCCCGAAGGAGATCGTGCCGGAGTTCGCAGACCTCGGCCTGCTCGGGATGCACCTCTCCGGCTACGGGTGCGCGGGGAAGAGCGCTGTCGAGTACGGACTCGCGTGCATGGAGCTCGAGGCCGGCGACTCGGGACTAAGGACCTTTGTGAGCGTGCAGGGATCTCTCGCCATGAGCGCCATCCACAAGTTCGGCTCGGAGGAGCAGAAACAGGAGTGGCTGCCGCCGATGGCGAGGGGAGAGGCTATCGGGTGCTTCGGCCTCACCGAGCCGACAGCCGGCTCCGATCCTGCGAGCATGAAGACGTTCGCCCGGAGAGAAGGGTCAGACTGGGTCTTGAACGGGGAGAAGCGTTGGATCGGGCTCGCCACCATCGCCGACGTCGTCGTGGTCTGGGCGCGCACTGACGAAGCGGACAACCCCGTCCGCGGCTTCCTCGTTCCTACCAGTGCCACAGGCTTCTCGGCGAAGGACATAACCCCCAAGCTCTCGATGCGGGCTTCGATCCAGTGCGACATACGCCTCGAAGACGTCCGCCTCCCCGATAGCGCGATGCTGCCCGAGGCCCGCGGACTCGGCGGACCTTTCGCCTGCCTGGGCGAGGCCAGGTACGGCATCATCTGGGGCTCGATGGGGGCGGCGAGGGATTGCTTCGAGTCCGCGCTGGCATACGCAAAGGAAAGGGAGCAGTTCGGCAAGCCTATAGCCTCTTTCCAACTCGTCCAGCAGAAGCTGGCCAACATGCTCATCGAGGTAGGCAAGGGTACGCTCCTCGCGCTTCACATAGGCAGGATGAAGGACGCCGGCACGCTCAGGCCCGAGCACATCAGCTTCGGCAAGCTCAACAACGTCAGGGAAGCTATAGAGATCGCACGCGAGGCCCGCACCGTCTTCGGCGGCAACGGCGTCACCCTGGACTATCCCCCCATGCGCCACATGAGCAACCTGGAGAGCGTGAGAACGTACGAAGGGACGGACGAGGTCCACACCTTGATCCTCGGCGGCGCCATCACCGGCTTCTCCGCCTTCCGCTAATATGACTGCGTACTGAACGGGAGGCGGCATGGCACAGATGAAGGCGATATTGGTCGAGGAGTTCGGCGAACCGGACGTTCTACAGTACGTGGATGTCGAGCGTCCTACGCCTGGCGAGCGGGAGGCTTTGATCGAAGTTCGCTCAGCAGGCGTGAACTACGCTGACACCATGCGCCGCCGGAACCAGTACGTGGTCTCCCAGGACCTGCCTTTCATCCCTGGAGCCGAGGTGGCAGGCATCGTCGCCGAAGTGGGGGAGGGAGTCCAGAACGTCTCCGTCGGCGACCGCGTCGTCACCCTGCTTGGTATGGGCGGGTACGCGGAGTACGCCGTCGCTCCCGCGCGGAACCTGATCCCACTCCCCGAAGGTCTCGACTTCGACCACGCCGCGGCCATCCCACTACAGGGCCTGACCGCCTACCATTGCATCAAGACCTCCGGCGCACTGAAGGAGGGCGAGAGCGTCCTCGTCCACGCCGCCGCGGGCGGCGTCGGCACCCTGTCCGTCCAGATGGCGAAGCTCCTCGGGGCAGGCATCATCATCGCCACAGCAAGCAGCAAGGAGAAGCTCGAACTTGCGCGCTCCCTCGGCGCGGACGTCCTCATAGACTACACGGAGGAAGACTGGCCCGACGGGGTGCGCGAAGCCACGGAAGGCAAGGGCGCCGACGTGATCCTCGAGATGGTCGGAAGCGACTTCCCCGAGAAGAACCTGCAGTGCCTGAACGTCTTCGGGCGGATGGTCGTCTTCGGCGCCGCGAGCAGGGAACGAGGAACGATAGTGCCCGCCTCCCTGATGAGG
>DASSJP010000183.1:0-4809 GCA_035691165.1 Rubrobacter sp. | reverse complement strand
GTGGCAGATGCGCAACCTCCTGCGCATTCCGTAGGGCGTTATTGGAGCGGGCCCGCATCCGTCCTCTGACCGTTCCCGCGTCTGGACCGCTCCGACACCGCATCCATCGGCGCCCGGCCTTCGTTTTGCCTCGAGCCGCATGGAGTAGTTTCCAGCTTGGGATTTCCCCGCTCCTGCTCAAAGCAACACTCTTAAGACGTCGCCGAGAGCTCTCAAAGATACGCCAAATACGGGTGCCCAGCCTTGGCACTCTGGTTACATTGTGGGGTGCGGACACACTACCTCCTGGAAGGGTAGCTTTCACGTCAGTTGGCATCCCCTTTTTGGGCGTGGTTATGCGCTATTCACGTTACGTCGGCACGGATTTCTCCGAAGGTCATCGTGCTGAGGCACCCAATAGCCACAAGCAAGAAGGCCGGAAGCGTTGGCCTCCGGCCCGGATTCCACCTCTATTCTATGTACAGTCGGAGACTCGCTCGTTGCACATAAGACAACGTCCTCTCTGATCGTGAGCCCTGAGGTGCCGACGACATCCACACGCCACAAGCGCCTGGTGGAGGTCTTCGCATGCCAGTTCCGATACCTCACGCTGCCGAGCCTTAGTGCCAGAGCGTGGCTGCTGTCGCTGCGGTTGAGGGTATGCACGATGAGCTCGCCGGGGTGGAGGGCGATGATGAGCCTCTCATCGTCGCTTCTCATAGCGTCACCCGCCAAGCCGCTATCGCAAGGGTGAGCGTCGCGAGAAGTGCAAAAGCCAGCACCACGGTAGTCACGCCATCTCCATCACCCCACATGGTTACGAAGAGAACCGCAATCGCCGCGGTGCTCAGGGAAGCGACCAGGGCCAACATGAGGCTCATGCTGGACGTTCCCTCAGGCCCGGCCTGCCCTTACGCTCTTTCTCCTCGCTCGGGTGATTGCGGCGCCATGCTTCCTTCAGCTCGTCGGAGCGGCGATCTCGCTCCTCTCGCCGGCGCTCGTCGGCCTCCTCGGTCCTCTTTCGCTTCCTCCGTTCGTCGTCACGCTCGTTGCGGCGGTCCGTCATGCTGCCCCCTTCGCATCTGCAAAACCTCCTCCTTGCCATAGTAGCGTAAACGCTCACAGACACACCTAGCAATCGCAGTCGAGCGGATGGTCCTTTGCCAGTATCTCTACACGTGCGGCGTACTCCGAGAGTTCTTGCTCGACCAAGCGGTGGATGTACTTCTCCTGCTCCAGGCTCGATGTTCCGGCTTCCTCCGAAGGGTTCCCCTAGTTGTTGCCACTCTCCGCCTTACTTGTGGGGAATTCGTCCCCTGTGCCACTCGGCTTCACGGTCAAGGGACCAGATCAGCGCCATCTCTCGGAGCCAGCAATTGACCCTGGAAAGATCCGAGAGCCAGTGTATCGGCAAGCAGCATCGCACGCGCATCTGTCGATATGGATCCATAAGGAGATAGCGTGGCTCGACGCAAACCGGGACGAACTCGAAGCGGCAACTTAGGGGCAACGACTCGAAGAAACCCCGTTCCCGCAAACGCATCTGAAACCGGCGGAGGCAACGGTTCACCCCATAAAGGTTTAAGCTGAAGTGCTGAAATACTGCCGAAAGGAAGAAACATGCTAAAGGACAAAGTCACACTCGTCACCGGCGCGAGCCAGGGTCTTGGCAGAGCGCTCGCGCTGGCCTTCGCGAAAGATGGAGCACGGGTCGTTGTAAATGCCCGCAGCGAAGAGTCCATCCGCCCGGTCGCCGAAGAGGCCGAGAGCCTTGGCGCGGGGGTCCTCGCCGTCGCTGCGGACGTGTCGAAGAGCGCGGACGTCGAGAGGATGGTCAATGAGACGGTCGAGCGTTTCGGGAAGATAGACGTGCTCGTCAACAACGCGGGACTCCTCGGGCCTCGGGTCAGGATAGAGGAGTATCCCGAGGACGAGTGGAGAAAGGTCATAGACGCCAACCTCACCGGGCCTTTTCTCGTCTCTAAGGCGGCAATCCCGCACTTGCCAGAGGGCGGTTCCATCATCAACGTCGTCAGCGGGGTCAGCGTCGATGGCAGGGCGGAGTGGGGAGCCTACTCGGTCAGCAAGTTCGGCGTCGAAGGGCTGGCCCAGATCCTGGCCGCCGAGCTGGCGGAGCGATCCATCCGCGTGAACGCGGTCGACCCTGGTGGGATGCGCACGGACATGCGCGCCGCCGCCTATCCGGAAGAGGACCCCACCACCCGCATCACCCCCGAGGAGAACACAGCGGTCTTCCTGTATCTGGCCTCGGACGAATCGAAGGGTGTAACGGGAGAGCGCTTCAAGGCGCAGGAGTTCGGGAATTGAGGGGCCGCGCTAGGCCGCCTTCTCTGCCGTATCGGTCAACTTGGCCTGGACGAGCAGACGCTGCTTGTAGTCGGGCAGCGTGCACGTCTGGAGGGTAAGGATGTTCTTGCCCGGCTCTGTTTCGGTCACGTGGGTATCTGAAGGGTTTACGACGAAGGTCTTGAAGACCTTGTAGGTGTACTTCGTACCGTCAGCGTCCGTGACGTAGATGTTGTCACCGACCTCGACCTTGTTCAAATCCCAGAAGGTAAGCCAGCTCTCGGTGTTGGGGTAGCCAAGTCGGTGCCCAGCGATGTAGACGTTGGCCTCGCTGTCCCACGGAAAGCCTGTGCCTTCGAGGTGGATGGCGGCATGCGTCTTGAGCGCCTCCTCGTCAGTACCCGTCGTGTAGGGTATGTCGTCGTCTTTTATCCTGGCCATCGCGGGGACGGTGAGCTCCAGGGTCTTGTCCTTCGGACCTGCGTTGCTAGTATTCTCGTCCTTGGTAGTCTCGAGCTTGGGCACGTTGAAGCCGCCCGGATCGTCGCTGTTCGTGGCCGTGCTGTCCAGGCGCCCGGCCAGGAAGAAGGAGGCTATGAGGGCGACGCCGGCCACGATCATTACCAGGCTCAATACCCAGGAGATGATGTTTCTGGCCCTCGACCTATGGACGTTATATTTCTTCATGAACTCGGGGATTGTAACATCGAAGTCGCTCCTTTATCGGTGGTCGGACTCGTCTGGCGGTCGCTCTACGGGCAGGTCATCCCTGAGACCCCACTCGTTCCAAGAGCCGTCGTAGTTTGCAAGGTTCCTGTAACCGAGCCGGTGCAGCGTGAAGAGCGGTACGGTGGCCGCAACCCCACCGTTGCAGTAGGCGACGACCGGCTCGTCCCTATCCTCGGGCACGCCTGCCTCCCTCAGCCTCCGCGCCAGCTCCTCGTCCGGGCGGAAGGTGCCGCTCTCGGGGTCGAAGAGGCTGTCGGAGTGGAGGTTGGTGGCCCCTGGTACGCGTCCCGCCCGGCCCTCTCCCCGCGCCACGGCTCCTGTGTACTGGCCCTCGTCGCGGGCGTCGAGGACGAAAGCTCCGCCCTCAGCGAGGACCGTCTCCGCGTCCGTCCGCCAGCCGGCCCTGGGTTCCGGGTCGAAGGTAGACGGCTCCGGTTCGGGTACCTCGGCGGTCGTCGGGCGGCCCTCCGAGGCCCATTTCTTCCAGCCACCGTCGAGTACGGAGACTCTGTCGTGACCGTAGTAAGTCAGGGCCCACCACAGGCGGGTGGCGAACTGGCCGCCCGCATGATCGTAGACCACGACGTGGGTGCCGCCACCGATGCCCAGGGAACCCATGACTTCAGCGAAGCGTTCTTGCGGGGCGAGTTGCACGGGCACGGGGTCGTCGGGGTCGGTGATGTCGCGGGTCCAGTCGACGTAGACGGCGCCTGGGACGTGGGCCTCGTCGTACTCCTCGCGGGCCGCGAGGTAGTCGGCCTTCTGGCGACCTTCGCCGAGGTCCGTCTTCTTCACGTAGCCCCTGATGTCCACGACGCGCAGGTCCTCGTCCTCCAGATGATCGGCCAGCCAGTCGGTGGTGACGAGGGGATCGAAGTTCTCCATATTACTCCTCGAAGATAGCGTTCTCGCGGGCGTACGCTTCGGCGAGCTCTCGGGCTCTGTCTCTGTCGTCTTTGCGGAGGCGTCCTTCGACTACCTCGTTCTGGAGGTACTCTTTGAGGCCCTTGATCCAACGCCCAGGACCCCTGTCGAACTGCTGCATGAGGTCGTTGCCGCTCAAAGGACTCTCCAACCTCTCCACGGCGTCCTCGGCCCTTACCTCCTCAACCCTGCTTTTCAGGCTGAGCCACGACTCCTCGGCGATGTGCCTGCGTCGCGGCGCGCTCCCCGTGATATCTGCCCTGGCGAGCCTGAGGAGCATGTCCACGTTCGCGAGTTCCCTGTCTCCGCGCGCGAGGTACGTGTCCCTGACGAAGCGCCTGACCGCAGCGTCGCTCCAGGGGTCGCGGCCCGTCGCGTAGCTCATCGGGCGCATGTGGTTGGCGACGAGGTGGGAGACGGCGTCTATATCGTCCTTCGGGTAGGCGAGACGCTGCATCGCGCGGCGCGCTATGGCGGCCCCCACGTTCTCGTGGCCGTAGAAGTGGATCTTTTTCGGGATGGTGCGCCCCCCGCAGACCTCGCACTCGCCCACCTCGTCGCCAACCACATGCGCCCGATGGGCTACGCTGTGGGCCGCGACCCGTGGAGCGACTCCGCCGTCCGGCGCTTCGTCCGGGATACATACCTGGCGCGCGGCGACCGGGAACTGGCGAACGTGGACCTCCTGCTCAAGCTCGCTCGCGCCGACATCACCGGCAGCGCCCCCAGGAGGCGCCACATCGCCGAGGCGTCCTGGCAGAGCCTGAAGGAGCGCGTCGACGAAGTCCGGGCAGAGGACGCCATCGAGAGGCTCACCAGCCCGCTCGACGGGAACGAGTTGATGGAGCACTTCGGACGGGGTCCGGGACG
>DASSJP010000182.1:0-3291 GCA_035691165.1 Rubrobacter sp. | reverse complement strand
CTAACCATCTCTACCGTATTCAGGGTCGGCTATCATCCTGCGCAGTTCCTGTATCTCTTTCTCCAGCCTGGGTAATTCGTCCGCGGCCAGAGACCGGACGTCTTCTGCGATCCGATCCAGCTTCTCTCCTTCCTTCTCCCGCCCTTGCTGGTCGAGTAATTCTCTCAAGTGGTCCACAGATTCGGCAAAAGCCACTCCGCCTGGTGCCCCGCGAATCAGGCGCTGCAGGCCCGTCCTGAAGAACAGTCCGAAGATAGCGAGCAACAGGATCGTGCTGCCGAAGCTGGCGAGCAGTTCCGTGACGACCTCCTTGAGGACGTTCTCAGGACCGAACAGCCGCGACACCACGATAACCGAGATCCCGAGGAAGGCTATGGCCGCGAGCCCAGGAACGGAAAGGAGCCTAGGCAGGTTCGGGGCCCCCGGGTCTTGTGTGGTCATCTGATCTCCCTCCTTCGTACACCTAAGATCCAGAGCAGCCTACCGGATCAGCCGCCCACAGACATCCCCCCAGCGTGTAACTGTCTCGGCTCCCTTGCGTCTAACGCAGTGAAGGCAACCGGAGGCACAAGGAGGGTGCGATGGATAAAGCGAAAGGGAAATTCAAGGAAGCCGCGGGAGCCGTAACCGGCGACGAGGCCAAAAAGGCCGAGGGCAGGGCGGAGCAGAGGAAAGCGGACGCCGCCGAGGAGGCGAAGCAGAGGGAGAAGACGCGGCAGGCAGAGGCCGACGCCAAGCAGGTAGAGAGGGAGCGCGACAGGCAGAGGCGCAAAGACAAGGGAGGATTGGGCGGCCTTACGGATAACCTCACAGGCCGCTAAGGCGCATTGCGGGATTCAACGATCGGGCAGGGGCCACAGGCCTCTGCCCTTCCCGATGCTCACACGTTCTGGAGGTTTTCACGACTTTCGAGAGACCCTGGAACTGCCCGGATCTAGCCTCTGCCGGTAAGCCTCCTCGCCATCGTCCTCGCGCCTCCGGCCTGCCTACGTCTCGAGGTGCCCTTGCGTCCCTTCGAGCCCCTTCGCGCGTGTCCGGCCCTCCCGCGCAGCTCGGACTTTATCCTGCCAAGCATTCCCTTCACCTCCTCCGGCACATCCGCGCACGTTGTGTACGCCGTACGTTGCTACTTACCTCGAGTACTGGCTGGTGAAACCAAGCAATGTCTTCGCAACTGTATTAGCCGATGAGGTGGAATGAGATCCAGGTCCCCACGCCTCCGACGAGGGCGCCGAGTGCCAGTTCGACCGGCGTGTGGCGACCCAGCTGGACCCTGGCCCAGAACACGAGCGGCAGGAGCGCGAATGCGGGCAGACCCCACCCGCCGAAGACGTAAGCCAGGCAGACAGCAGCCCCAGAGACACCGGCCGCGTGGAGGGACAGGTTGCACACGGGCGTGAGCATCACGAAGCCAAGCGTGGCGAGCGCGTAGGAGAGAAGCGCGGCCCTGAGCTCCGCCGGTCCGCCGATGAGGGAGACGATCAGGAAAGCCCCGACGTGCAGCGCCGCGACGATGCGTAGAGGACCCACCCGCTCGACCCGCGGGATGGCACGCGGGTCACTGACCTTTCCCGAGCGGGTGAGGTAGTCGAGGTAGAGGAGCGAAAGCCCGCTGGTCAGGAATACGCAGAGCCCGGCCCAAAGCAGGCCCCGCGTCCCTGCAGCCTCGAACCCGACGGCGAAGAAGAGCGGGACGGCGAGGAGCGGCAGGCGGGTTGCCTCCGAGACGAATTCGGCCAGCTTGAGACGCTTCACAATCCGGGGATTGTACTGCGAGAATGTACCGGGCGTCTCCTGCGGGAGTCGTCGGTATCGTCGGGGACGCCTCTACTTGTGGGATGTAACGACACCACACGCGAACGCTTGCAAACTGCGTCAGGAGAAGTCCGGACCGAAGGCGCGTCCCATCACATTCCGGGAGATACCGTGAACAAGGTAGCGTGAGCGTTCCAGATAGTCAGAATCGTTGCAAATCTAGTACGTTTGGGGGATACGCTGGCCTTGGCCGAGGAGTATGGTGAAGTTGTTACAAGGAAGGTGACCGGGTGCGGCACGGCGTCCGGTCTTCGGGGAAGGGAGTAGGAGCACATGCGAGCCATCACCCTTGAGAGTTTCGACCGCGGTCCCCAGCTCCATGAGGTCCCAACCCCGCAGATCGGACCTGACGAAGTGCTCATCCGCGTCCACGCCTCCTCGATCAACGCCCTGGACGTCAAGATCGCCGCCGGCATGTTGCGGGGCATGCTGGAGTACAAGTTCCCCGTCACCATAGGCCGCGACCTCGCGGGCGTAGTCGAGCAGGTAGGATCCGAGGTAAGCCGCTACCGGGCGGGAGAGGAGGTCTTCGGTTTCCTCGGCTTCAAAGCCGAGCCGGTCTTGCACGAGGGCTCCTTCGCCGATTACGTCGCCAGCCCCGAGGACATGTTCGTCGCCCCCAAGCCCCCTGGCCTCGACTTCCTCGAGGCGGGAGTCCTTCCCCTTGCCGGTATTGCCGCGCTGATTAGCATCGACGTGCTGGATCCCTCCGAGGGTGAGCGGGTGCTTATCGTCGGCGCCACGGGCGGCGTCGGCAGCTACGCCATGCAGCTCGCAGCCGGGCGCGGCGCGCACGTGATCGCCACCGCCTGGCCTGAGGACGAGGAATACGTCCGCGACCTCGGCGCGGCGGAGACGATCCACTACACCCAGGATGACGTTGTCTCCGAGATCCGCGAGCGTTATCCTGAGGGCGTCGAGGGTCTTGTGGACCTCATCAACTTCGCGGACGGATTCGCGCAGCTGGCCGAGGTGGTCGCCCCCGGCGGCCGTGCCGCCTCCCTGTTGGGAGCGGCCGATGCGGAGCAACTCGCCGCCAGAGATATAACAGCTACGAACGTCGTAGGCACAGCCGACCCCGCGCTCCTGACCCAGCTGGCCGAGCTCGTCGCCTCAGGGGCACTCCGGGTTCCGGATCAGCGCGTTTTCTCCTTGGAGGAGGCCACGGAAGGCCTCGACGCTTTCGAAAGAGAGCACACACGCGGCAAACTCGCCATCTCGGTGGCGACGGCCTGACCCTCCGGTTTTTGGCTAATCGCCTTAGAACCACACAGGACTTCTATGAGCCGGTCATCACCGGTGTGGCTGGCCTGGAGCAATCTTACATCGGGGCACGTTCAAAGGGTATTGTGAAGAAATCCGCTTCTGCTGTGCGATGAGCCTGCGTTCACCAACCTGTGTGGCTTTGCGCTTCTTCTTGCTCCTTCCGGCAAGGCGCACGGGATGCCTATCGCGCCCTGCCCGTGGCGGGGTCCA
>DASSJP010000181.1:0-3650 GCA_035691165.1 Rubrobacter sp. | reverse complement strand
GGCCAGGGAGTTGGTCCAGCGGGCGTTCGTGCGGGCCTGGGGCAGGCGTCTGGGGCCGGTTACGGTCAGGGTGGGGTGGGTAGTCTTCATAACCAGGTCTATCACGCTCAGGTCCGAGGACGTGAGATCCCTGGGTGCGTGTTCTCCGAGAGGGGTGAGGTCGGGGAGCCGGATCAAACCTACCCAGTCTGCTTTGAGCTCGCGCCTTATTCCCTCGGCGATTTGCCTGGGTGGGGCGTCGGGGTCGAGGTTTCTCGGCATGGAGGGACGGAACACGAGCCGTGAGGATAAGATGAAGTTCACGCTGGTCCCCGCCACTATGCCGAGCAGGTTGAACAGCGCGTAGTACGGAAAGTCGTCGGAGACGTACTTCACGAGCGGGTACCAGACGGCGAAGTTCGCCCCGATACCCATGACGGCGACAGGATAGGCCAGTGCGCCGCGCAGGAGGAAGTGGATCCTGCTCGAGTGCCGTATGTCCCTCCAGGTGAAAGCGTTGTTGAGTAGGAAGTTGCTGAGGATGGAGATCCCGACCGCGAACATCCAGGCTATGACCTTGTGGGCGTCGAAGACCTCGGCGAGCACGATGAGGGTTGCCATGTTGACCAGCACGCCCGAGGCCCCTACCAGGGCGAATTTCCAGAAACGCCCCGCCGATGGCACGTACCAGAACAGGCTGAGTATGTGCGTCAGATACTCGAAGCCCTGGCGCATGGTGGCCTTCGACACCCCTGCGTGACGCGCCCTGAAGTCGAAAGGCGCCTCGACAACCTTGAGCTCAGGGGCGCACACGAGTATTTCGAGCAGCACCTTGAACCCCGTCGGCCTGAACTGGATGCCTGAGATGGCCTCGTTCTTTACCAGGAAGAAGCCGGTCATCGGGTCGCTGGTCTTGCGCGCTTCCTTGAAGACGATCTGGGCGAGATACTTGCTCCCGACTGACACGGCCCGTCGTACAATGCCGGGAAGCCCGGCGTAGCTGCCACCAGGCGCGTAGCGGCTCGCCACAACCACGTCGGCGTCGGAGGTGCGTGCGATCTCCAGCATCTCGCGCACCTTCTCGGGAGGGTGCTGCAGATCCGCATCCATCACACAGGTGTACTCGCTCGCGCCGGAGAAGAGCTCCATCCCCGTCGTTACCGCCGTCGAGAGGCCGCCGTTCCGCGCTGAGCCCTCCCTGCGTACCAGGCGGACGCGGCCATCTTCCTCTGAGAGCTTCTGGATCACTTCGGGAGTCCCGTCCGTCGAGTCGTCAACGAAGACCACCCTGTAATCCAGGTCCGAAAGGCTTTCGCGCAACTCGCGCACGAGCCTGGGCACATTGTCCGCCTCGTTGCGCGTCGGCACAACCAGGGTCAGGAGCATCCTGTCCGTGTTCCCAGTCCCCGGCTCTCCAGCGACCGTTTGCTTCTCTGCTTTCATGGCCGCTCTAGGCTAGCATATCGGGTGAATAAATAAGGGATAGACTGAACGTGAAGGCTCCCGACGGAGGTACACAAGGTGCACAACAGCGAACTGGAACGCGCGCACGTCCGCGTCTCGGGCCAGGTGCAGGGTGTCTTCTTCCGGGACTCCACCCGGCAGAAGGCCGGAGAACTCGGCCTGGCCGGATGGGTGAAGAACCTGCCGGACGGACAGGTCGAAGCCGTTTTCGAAGGTCCTTCCGAGAGCGTCAGGGAGATGGTCCGCTGGTGCGAAGAGGGACCCCGTCACGCCTGGGTCGAGAACGTGGATGCAGACTTCGAGAGCGCCGGCGGAGACCTGCAAGGCTTCGAGGTCCGTTGAACCCGTCAACCGAAGTCCCCGCGGAACTACGCCTGCTCCTCGACAGGGAGGGCGTGAAGATAGCAGGTAGCAGGCCGATAGATCATGGGACACAGTACGATCTCACCCGTAATGACGAGACCGCGAAGCTGAACGTCTACCACACGGGTAAGATATCTACCGGAGGTCGAGCTTCAGGGTTGCGAGACTTGCTCGAAGGCTGGCGCACCTCGCAGACGAAGACCATGAGTACGAGGGTTTCGAATACTCTCTCCGGAAGGAGACCCACGTTCGACGGTACGCCGAGGCTCGGGATCGACGAGGCCGGGAAGGGCGATTATTTCGGTCCTCTGGTCGTGGCAGGGGTCAGGATTGCCGATGGAGAGAAGGCGAGAACGCTGCATGAGATAGGAGTCCGTGACTCGAAAACCATCAGGGTCGCGGGTATACGCCGGATCGCGGACCGCATCGTCGAAACGGTAGGTCAGAGTAACCTCCGCGTCATCTCACTCTCGCCCAGAGAGTACGAGGCCCGCCGCAGCGCTGCAGGAAACCTCAACAGGCTGCTCGGAGAGCTCGACGCCGAGATCATAGGTGAACTTGTAGATGAGGTTGAGGTAGTAGTCGTGGATGAGTATGCCCGTTCTGCCCGCTCTCATCTGGAGCCTTTCGTGCCTGAGGGTGTGCGGCTGGAGGTACGCACGCGAGCTGAGGACGACGCGGCTGTGGCTGCTGCGTCTATCGTGGCGCGGGCGCGGCAACTCGAAGGGATGGCCCTCATCTCGGAGTGGGTCGGGTTCACGTTGCCGCTAGGTGCTACGCACGTCGTTGAGTCCGGTCGGCGGGTGGTCGAAGAACTGGGGGAAGAGGGTCTGGCGGAGGTGGCGAAGACCCACTTCGCGACCACGAGTCAGGTGCTCGAAACGGTGGAACACGGTGAAGGAGGTAACTATTGATAGATCTTCGCAGTGACACTGTGACCCGTCCGACGGAGGGCATGCGGCGTGCCATGACGGAGGCGCCGGTCGGGGACGACGTATTCGGGGAGGACCCGACGGTAAAGCGGCTAGAGGAGTACGTGGCTGACTTGCTCGGCAAGGAGGCGGCCCTGTACGCTCCATCGGGCACGATGACCAACCAGATCGGGGTCCACGTCAACACGAACCGGGGTGAGGAGGTTCTTCTGCACGAGGGCTCCCACATCTTCGTCTACGAGGCCGGGGCTCCAGCGATGCTCTCCAGCGTACAGGTCCGCACCCTCCCCGGCGAGAACGGCGTCCTAGATCCCGACACCGTGCGCGCCGCCGTCAGGGCGGACGACGTCCACTTCCCGAGGTCGAGGCTGGTGTGCCTGGAGAACACCCACAACACCGCAGGCGGCAAGGTCTTCCCGCTGGAGGACTTCGCGGCTGTCGCCGCGACGGCGAAGGAGCTCGGCCTCAAAGTCCACCTCGACGGCGCCAGGCTCTTCAACGCGCAGGCTGCGACAGGTATCCAGGCCCGCGAGTGGTGCGCGCACGCCGACACGGTCTCCGTGTGCTCCTCCAAGGGACTCGGGGCGCCGGTAGGGTCCCTGCTCGCCGGTGAGGAGGATACGATCAGCGAGGCAAGAAGGGCACGCAAGGCGTTCGGAGGCGGGATGCGCCAGGCCGGCATCATAGCCGCAGCGTCCCTCTACGCGTTCGAGCACAACATAGAAAGGCTCGCCGAGGACCACGAACGAGCACGCAAACTCGCCGCCGGGCTGAGAGAGGCCGGATACGATGCCAGGGAACCGGAGACCAACCTCGTCCTCGTCGCGGTCGAGAGACCTGCCGAGTTCCTGGGCGCTCTCGCCCGCGAAGGCGTCCTCGCTACCCCTGGCAAACCAGGCTTCATTCGCCTCT
>DASSJP010000180.1:0-3967 GCA_035691165.1 Rubrobacter sp. | reverse complement strand
ACCAGGTTACCGGGATCCAACCCCACCTCCCGCAATACCTCGCCGACCTCCTCGACCAGTTTCGGATGCTGGAACTGTCGCGCGGAGAGGTTTACGCTCACGGTATGGGGCAGGCCCTCGGCGGATTGTTCCCGCCACCTGCGCACATGCCTGCAGGCTTCCTCCAGGATCCAACGCCCCATGGGTATGATCAAGCCGGTCTCCTCAGCGAGTGGGATGAACTCCAATGGAAGCACCAGCCCGTGACGGGGATGCTTCCAGCGTACCAGCGCCTCTACCTCCACGGCACCTTCCGCGCCCTTCGAGGCCACAGCGGACGCGTTTCTGTAGGTGTCCAGCCGCGGCTTCACCTGATAGTGGAGCACGAACTCTCCGCGCTCGACGGCCCGCCGCAGGTCACTCTCCATCCTGAGTCTCCTGTGTACCTCAGCATCCATGCCAGGGTCGAACACCATGTATCCGGCCTTACCCGTGCTCTTGGCCCTGTACATGGCGATGTCCGCCTTGCGCAAGAGATCGTCGGGCCGATCGGCGCCGGAAGTGGCGAAAGCTATCCCGATGCTGGTCGTGGTGACCGCGTCGCGGTCTCTTAGAACGAACGGTTTGCCCATCTGTTCAGCGATTCGTTCAGCGAGGCGAATAGCGTCCTTCCTGTCGGCCATATCTTCGAGCAGGACCGTGAACTCATCTCCGCTCAGGCGTGCCACGGTATCTCCTGGACGCAGACAATGCCGCAGGCGCTCGGCGGTGGCGATGAGCAACTCGTCTCCCGCCTTGTGGCCGAGGGAGTCGTTTATGACCTTGAAATTGTCCAGGTCCACGAACAGGATGGCGACGGACTCAGGGCGGCGAGCGGCGCGGGCCAGGGCGTGTCCCAGGCGGTCTAAAAACAGGGCGCGGTTCGGAAGATCGGTTAGAGGATCGTGGAAAGCTTGATGCGATAGCTGTTCCTCGAATACCTTGCGCTCCGTGACGTCGCGGGAGTTGACCACGATTCCGTTGACACTGGGGTCGTCGAGCAGATTGTTGCCCGTAGCCTCGATCACGCGCCACGAGCCGTCAGCGTGCCGCATGCGAAGCTCCATCGAGTAAGTTATCCCAGGATTTTCGACCAGGTAGCCGAAGATTTCCCTCACCCTGGGGAGGTCGTCAGGATGGATCTGGGACTCCTCAAGCGCGTTCTTGCCGATGAACTCCTCCGGTTCGTAGCCCATCACCGTCTCGGCGGAGGGGCTGTAGTATACGATCGTCCCTCCGACATCGACCACCGTGATCACGTCGAGCGAGTTCTGGACCAGCGAGCGGAATCGCTCCTCGCTCTTGCGAAGCTCCTCTTCCGTCCTTCTGAGCCCTGTGATGTCCTGGAGCGTACCGATGAGTTGCGTCGTCCACCCCAAGGTGTCGCGCTCGACCTCGTACTGCGCGTGTACGTGGCGCACTTCGCCATCCGGCCGGACCACCCGGTAATCCAGGCTGGGCCGACCATCTCCCTTCAATGCCTCGCGCGCGGCGTCAACGATGAGCCTGCGATCCCCCGGATGGACGCAGGAAAGGAATCTCCTGAACGTGAGTTTTTTCTGTGGAGTCAGGCCGAAAATCCTGTACATCTCGTCAGACCAGTGGGCACGGTTCTCCGCCACATCGAAGCTCCAGTTCCCGACGCTGGCTATCCTCTGGGCGGCGAGAAGTGCTCTCTCGCTCTCCCTGAGTGCCTCCTCAGCTTGCTTGCGCTCGGTGATGTCAAGGACCGTTCCGAAGCTTCTGAGCTGCTCGCCGCCCTCGCCGTAGACGATCTCCATTCTCACCTGGACGAAGTGCACCTCCCCGTTCGGACGCAGTATGCGGTGCTCGAAAGATAAGGAAGGCTCTCTTCTGGATGCGGCGCCTCTTATGATCTTATCCACGTACGCCCTGTCTTCGGGGTGGGTGGCCTCCATGAAGGTTTTGAACGTTGGGATGAACTTCTGCGGGGCGAAGCCGAAGATCCTGTACATCTCGTCAGACCAGCGTATCTCGTCATCCGTCTGGAGTGCTCCTTGCTCGACCGGGCCAGCCTCCCAGCTTCCGAGGTGGGCTATGCGCTGCGCTCCTGCGAGGCCGGCTTCGCTTGCTCTGAGCGCCTCCTCCGTCCGCTTGCGCTCGGTGACGTCGCGAAGGTTGATAACGACGCCCCCTACGTCGGGGTCGTCGAGCAGGTTGTTGCCGGTCCCCTCGAAATGGCGCCAGGAACCGTCTGCGTGCCGCAGGCGCGCCTCGAGCGCCGGGCTGGCACCCGGTTTGGAGACGTTCTCGTCATGGAAATTTCTCACCCTTTCAAGGTCGTCCGGGTGCAGAAGTGCGAAGTTGTTCTCGCCGATAAGATCCTCGGGGGCGTGCCCCAGGATTCCCTGCACGGACGGGCTTACATAGTTGACGGTGCCGTCCGCTCCGAGGACCATAATGATATCCGAGGAGTTCTGGATCAATGAGCGAAACCGGATCTCGCTCTGCCGCCAGTTGCGGTCTTCGGCAAACGCGACGCCCTCCAGCGCGAGCGAGACCTGGAACCCAAGCGCGACCAGTCCTTCCTTCATCTCCGCGGCGAGGGGAGCGTCGCTGGTGACCCCGATAGCGCCCCTTGGCTCTTCCTCGATGAACAGCGGGATCAGGAAGAAGGGCCTGGTTTCGGAGGAGAGCCCGAGGCCCTTCCGCAGGTCCGCTGCATCCGTCCGCTCGACTTCGACGGGAAATCTTTGGAGAAAGAGGGCGCTTGTGTGTTCGGGAAGGGCATCGAGATTGAGTGAATTGCCCTCGATCTCAGACGCACGGTAGCCGCCCGCAGCCACGACGGTCATCCACTCTGTTGATCCGCTCGTGAGGGCTACCCGCACGTTCGGGGCGGACCTGGTGAGATCTAGCGCTGCCTCCAGGGCCGCCGCGTAGACGCTATCGCGATCCTGGGTGGCCACTAGCGCCGCGCCGGCTCTCCTCAGGGTTTCCTCGCGCGCCAAAGCCTGCTCGTGCTTCTTGAGGACCGACCCTACGAAATAGAAAGTGCCACACAAGAGCGTCAAACCCAGCACGTGAGGCAGGAATTCTTCGACAGGAATACTCGGGCCGCCCAACAACGGAGTGAGCGCCACCGCCGCGAGGAACGTCCCGGCATAAGCCACGAAAGTACCGGCGATGTCTGTTCTGTCGCCGTAGAGAGAGCGGAAGACGAGGCCGTTGTAGATCAAGCCCAGGGCGTGCAGCGGTGTGTCGATGGATAGACAGATCACCAATACGGCCACTCCCTCGATTGGTATCCACACCCGCGAGAAGCCTCCGCGCTGGTAGCCGTGGATCCAATGCCAGACGAGCCACAGGAAGCAGCCCAGCTCAACGGCCCGGACCGGCAACCCTGTCTTTGGCTCGAATACGTGCGGGACGGTGCTTGCGGTGGCGGTGAGGCAGACGAGCAAGAAGACCCAACGTACTCTCGTAAGTAGAGACCCGGACGGCCTTGATAGCCTATTTGGCTGCTCTGTGCCTATTGCAATATCTCCATAATCGATGCTTCGCGAACGAGGAGAAACCCTGTCGTAGAGATCGATTTCGTTCAATGCTCCACTACCGTTATTTACTCCCGCTGGGTCGCATTATATTGGACTTCCAAACGGGCGGCACACTTCTTGCCCGGCGTGTTCCCTGTAGCCCTCTACAGCAGTCTGTGGCTAGTCTTCCACCTTTACGCGTATGCCTGGACTGAAGGTCCTTCTCAGGCCCACGCTTTCGTCACCGGCGAACATGACCCGATACCTGGTTGTTTCCTCGGGCCCTATCCTCCTGAAGGCGAAGGTGCCGTCCGTGCCTGTGGTGGCCGTACTGACCTGCGTGAAGCTGCTTGCGCCTTCGGCCTTCTGTTTCAATACCACCTCTGCGTCTTCGAGCACCTCTCCAGCCTGGTTCCCGAGGCTACCCGAGAGCGTCGTGCGCTCTCCACCCT
>DASSJP010000179.1:0-7131 GCA_035691165.1 Rubrobacter sp. | reverse complement strand
GAGCCAGGGGGATATAGAGGCGCTCTCGAGGCTCTTTATCGCCGTGATACAGCGCGACGCCTCCGCCGCCCTGCGGGGCCTCGAACGACTCGGCGTGCGCTACGCGACCGAGATACGCGGTGACCTTGTACGGGACCTCAGAGAGTTCCTCAACAAATACTCGGAGCTCTCGGTGGGTGAGGTTACGCTCGGCCAGGCACTCTCCGAGCTCATCGCGCTCGCTCGCCGTTACCGGCTCAGGGTCCCTCCCGTCTTCCCGCTTCTGACGAAGGCGCTCGTGACGGCGGAAGGGCTCGCACGCTCCATAGACCCGACGCTGAACGTCTACGAGGTCGCCAGGCCCTACGCCCAGAGGCTCCTCACCGAGCGCTACAAGCCTGCGGCCGTGCGCCGGGTCGTCGAGGAGCACGCGCTAGAGTACGCCCGCTACGTCGAGGACTATCCAGAGCAACTCAGGCTGCTCCTCACGGAGCTCGCTGACGGTGAGCTCGAGGTGCAGCTCATGCACGGCGGCCTCGACGAACTGATAGGCAGCGTGGACGTGCTCGCGAACCGTCTCGTCTTCGCCGTCGTTACAGCAGCCCTGCTCGTCGGGTCCTCGATGCTCGGCGCCTTCGACTTCGGTGGGCCCAAGTTGCCGCTCCTCGGAGTGCCCGTCATCAGCTTCATCGGGTTCACGCTCGCCCTGATCCAGACCTCAATCCTATTTATCATCATCTTCAGATCAGGAAGGCTATAGGCTTGAGGCATGCTGTGGGAGAGAAGCTTCGTTGCGACTGCGGTTTCGTGTCAGAGGACCGAAACCTGAAACCTGATGCCTGAAACCCGACTGTTATAATTTGGCCATGGAACCCGTTCGCACAGAAGAACGTCCCAGGGGCATACCGGCGCCGGGCGTAACAATATCTTCTCTCATCGAGAAGGTTGCCGCCTACGGGCCTGAAGGGACGGAGGAATTAATCGCCGACGCCTACAACGTGGCCCACGCCGCGCACAGGGGCCAGACGCGCAAGAGCGGCGAACCCTTCGTCTATCATCCGCTCGCGACCGCCGATGTCCTCGCCGAGTTGCGGCTCGACCCGACTACCATAGCCGCAGCGTTGCTGCACGACGTTCTCGAGGATACAGGCGTAACCAAAGAGGAGCTGGCCGAGCGTTTCGGGGACGAGCTCGCCGAGATCGTGGACGGGGTCACCAAGCTGAAGCGGCTGCCTTCGGGGAACCTGGAGGAGGCGCAGGCCGAGTCTTTGAGGAAGATGATCGTGGCGATGAGCCGCGACGTGCGCGTCATCATCATCAAGCTCGCGGACAGGCTGCACAACATGAGAACCCTCGCCTACTTGAAGCGTGAGACGCAGCTCAAGAAGGCGACGGAGACCCTGGAGATCTACGCGCCACTAGCGCACCGGCTGGGGATCTACTCCATCAAGTGGGAGCTCGAAGACCTCTCCTTCGCCACCCTCCACCCGCGCCGCTACGAGGAGATAAAGAGCCTCGTCGCGGCCAGGCGGGGCGACAGGGAGGCGTTTATCAACGGGACGGCCGCGGAGCTGTTGCGCCACCTGCGCGAGACGGGGATAAAGGCCGAGGTGCACGGTAGGGTCAAGCATTTCTACTCCATCTACAACAAGATGGTGCGCCGCAACAAGGAGTTCAACGAGATCTACGACCTGGCAGGGCTGAGGGTCGTTGTCGATAACGTCCGGGATTGCTACGGTGCCCTCGGCGTCATACACTCGATCTGGAAGCCGATCCCCGGGCGCTTCAAGGACTACATCGCCATGCCCAAGTTCAACATGTACCAGTCGCTGCACACGACGGTCATGTCAAACGAGGGGAAGCTGCTGGAGATCCAGATCCGTACAGCCGAGATGGACACGACCGCCGAGTTCGGCATCGCCGCCCACTGGATGTACAAGCACGGCCTCACGGACCGTCAGGTGAACCGGCTGACGTGGCTCAAGAGCATGATGGAGTGGCAGAAGGAGACCACAGACTCGACCGAGTTCATGGAGTCCTTGAAAGGCGAGCTCGTCGCCGATGAGGTCTTCGTGTTCACGCCGAAGGGTGACGTGGTCAGCCTCCCGAGCGGGGCGACGCCCATAGACTTCGCCTACCATGTCCACACGGAGATCGGCCACAGGACCATCGGGGCCAGGGTCAACGACCGCATTGTTCCCCTCGACTCGGAGCTAGTCTCCGGCGATAGGGTGGAGATCATCACGGGCAAGAACTCGGGGCCGAGCAGGGACTGGCTCGCCGTTGTCCAGAGCGGGCGGGCGCGCAACAAGATCAGGCAGTTCTTCAACAAGGCCGACCGCGAGGACAACGTGAGCCTGGGGCGCGAGAAGATCCTCGCCCTCCTGAAGAAGCGGAGGATCGGGAAGGTCCCCTCCGGCATCCTCGAGGACGTGGCGCGCTCGACCAACCACTCATCCCCGGACGACATGCTCGCAGCCATCGGCGCCGGCGTGCTCTCCGCGGACAACGTGGCGAGCCGTATCGTGGAGCAGGTCAGGCCGAAGGAGGAAGAGGAGACCCCGAAGAAGCGGAGTCCTGCCCTCGCCCCGCTGCCGATCCCCGAGAGCGGGACGGACGAGGAGACGGGGGTGCGCGTCGTCGGATCGAGCGGCATCCTGACGCGTCTGGCCCGATGCTGCACACCGATGCCTGGAGACGAGATCGTCGGTTACGTCTCACTAGGACGTGGCGTGGTGGTCCACTCAGCGGGTTGCGTGAACGCCCGCGCGCTGCAGGCACGTGACCCTGACCGGTTCGTCGAGGTCGAATGGGCCAGAGGTTCGGACAAGCTCTTCACCGTCGAATTGCTCGTCGAGGCCCTCGACCGGATGCACCTGCTCAAGGACATCACGGCGATGATCTCCGATGCCGGCGTAAACATTGTCTCGGCGCGGGTCGACACCATCGAGGACAGGACGGCACTCAGCCGGTTCGCGTTCAAGGCTGCGAGCGTTCAGCACGTCGAGGAAGTAATACGCAAGATCCGGGGCATCCCCGACGTCTACGACGTCTACAGGGTCGCCCGCGACGGCACACCCCTGGACCGTTAGGAGGCATGTGATCGAGCAGGTCACACTCTCCATGGACGGGTTCGAGGTGAACTCCTACGTTGTTCACGCCCGCGAGGGCGACATCATCGTGGACGCGGGTGCAGAGCCGGAGAAGATCCTGGACGCCACCAGCGCGCCCGTAACGGCGATTCTGGTGACCCACGGCCACGCGGATCACGTGAACGCCCTCGAGTTTGTGCGGCGGGAGACGGGAGCGCCGGTCTACATGCACCCGACTGATGCCGACGGCGCAGGAGTCAGAGACTACGAGCCACTGGAAGACGGACAGGCGCTCGACGTCGCCGGCCTGGGTATCAGGGTATTGCACACGCCGGGACACTCTCCAGGCTCGGTGACGTTCGTGGTTGGGCACGACCAGATCGTCGGTGACCTGATCCTGCCCGGTAGCGTGGGCCGGACAGACATCTCCGGCGCTTCGTGGGAGGAGATCGAACTCTCCATCCGCAAGGTGATGCCGCTGTGGGAGGAGGAGACGCGCCTTTACACGGGCCACGGGCCCGTGCTCACGGCGGTCGAAGAGCTGAGGACGAACCCTTACCTGCCGCCGGGTCTCTCGTGACGGAATACAGGGGACCGAGGGGCACGTACGACGTCTTCCCCGGCGGGAGGGAACCGCACGAGAAACCGGAGCTGTGGACCTTCGTCGAGGACAGGGCGCGCGAGCTTTTCGCCCGCTACAACTACGCCGAGGTCCGTACGCCCATCTTCGAGGAGGCACGGCTCTTCGCCAGGACGGCGGGTGAGGGCTCGGACATCGTCGTCCAGAAGGAAATGTTCACCTTCACCGACAAGGGCGAAAGGGAGATGGCGCTCAGGCCGGAGGGAACACCGGGGGCGGTGCGCGCCTACATCGAGCACAACCTGTACAAGCTGGCCCAGCCGGTGAAGCTCTTCTACATCGGTCCGATGTTCCGCCAGGAGCGCCAGCAGAAAGGCCGCTACAGGCAGCACACCCAGATCGGGGTCGAGGCACTCGGTACCACCGATCCGCTGGTGGACGTCGAGGTGATCTCACTCCTCTACGCCATCCACCAGGCCGTCGGCGTGAAGGACGAGGTCATCTACGTTAACAACCTCGGCGATATGGAGACCAGAGAGGCTTACGTTCCCGAGCTACGCGCCTACCTGCAGAGGCACAGTAGCGAGCTAGACCCTGACTCGGTCGCCCGCATGGAGACGAACCCCCTGCGCACCTTCGACTCCAAGCACGAAGGCACCCAGGCCGTGCTGGCCGAGGCACCGAGGATCACCTCGTACCTGAGCCGGGAGGCGTCGGCGCACCTGGCTGCCGTATGCGAAGGGCTCGAGGTGCTCGGCATCCCCTACGAGATCGACGACGGGCTCGTTCGCGGTCTCGACTACTACACGATGACGGTCTTCGAGGCCAAGAGCAGCGCACTCGGGGCGCAGGACACCGTCGGGGCCGGTGGAAGGTACAACGGTTTGATCTCCGACCTCGGAGGGCCTGACCTCGGGGGGATCGGCTTCGGCACAGGCGTCGAGAGGATGCTCCTCGCCGCCGCCTCGAAGGAGGCACAGACCGGCCTCGACGTATTCTTCGTGACCCTTACTCCAGAGGCTCGCATCCCGGCCATGAAGCTCGCCGGTGCCCTGCGCGAAGAAGGTATCTCCTGCGATCTGGACTACGCAGGGCGCGGGATGCGGGCGCAATTCAAGCAGGCCGACCGCACGGGAGCCTCCTACGCGGTCATACTAGGTGAGGACGAGCTCGCACGCGGCGTGTGCACGGTGCGCGATATGGCCTCGGGAGAGGAGCTTGTCGTGCCTGTGGCCGATGGGGAGAAGGACCTGATCCGGGCCGTCTCCGGCTGAGTCTTGGTTCCTGACCTGCCGCCTGGTCTGACCGACGCGCTGCGCAGCGCGGGCCACACGGTCGTGCTCACGGGCTCGGGCGTCTCAGCCGAGAGCGGTGTCCCGACCTTCCGCGAGGCCCAGACCGGACTCTGGGAGCGGTTCGATCCGCAGGAACTCGCGACGCCGGAGGCTTTCGGGCGGGATCCCAAACTAGTGTGGGATTGGTACGCGTGGCGGCGCAAACTCGTGGCGGAGGCCAGCCCGAATCCGGGTCACGCGGCGATCGCCGAGATGGAGCGCCTCTTCTCAGACTTCACCCTCATAACCCAGAACGTCGACGGGCTGCACCAGAGGGCCGGGAGCGGGGAGGTGATCGAGCTTCACGGCAACATACTGCGCACGAAGTGCTCGGTGGAAGACTTGGTCGTCGATGAGTATGAAGTGGGAGAGTCGCCGCCCTGCTGTCCGTCATGTGGTGCCCCGCTCCGGCCCGACGTGGTGTGGTTCGGCGAGATGCTGCCTTTCGACGCGCTGGAGGCCGCGTCAGAAGCCGCCCGAGGGTCCGACCTGTTTCTCTCTGTCGGTACCTCCAGCCTCGTCTATCCGGCTGCCGCTCTGCCATTCGATGCCCTCGAAAACGGGGCCACGCTCGTAGAGATCAACCCTGAACCTACGCCGCTTACCCCACACGCAGACTACAGCGTTCGCGCTCCGGCGGGCGAGACGTTGCCCCAGCTGGTAGCGGCGATCATCTAGTTGTCATTGCCAGGCTCGTGTGGCGACAGCCGGTACGGCCCACAACTTCGTCGGCGGGAACAGGATAAAGTCTCCATCCTCGAAGCACGACCCCTTGTACGGGCCAGGGTTTCTTCCCATAATCCCATTGCGTCGAAGGAACGTCAGGCTAGATGGAGGCGGCGAGAGGGGCCATGGCACGCGTTGAGTTCGATCTGGAAACACCACTCTCACCCGAGAGGGTGACAGGGGCCCTAACGGACTTCTCGGAGCGGAGGCCGGAACTCTGGCCAGGCATCCACCCCAGCCTCTACCAGGTTCGCTCCGTCGGGGACACGTGGGCCGAGGTGAAGGAGGGAAGCAAGGCACCGGGGATGACGGTGTGGGCGATAGAGCATTACGACTGGTCGGTTCCTGAAACCGTTACCTGGACGGTCCAGGAGAGCAACTTCTGCACGCCGGGAAGCAGTGTGTCGGCCCGCATTCAGCCGCTCCCCGACGGTGGAAGCCTGATCCACATCACCTGGAATCGGACACCGGTAGGTTTCATGGCCCGTCTGATGTTCGCGCTGATCGTGCTGAGCGGCGGCAAACCGGTGGCCGCCTCGTTCAAGCAGGGCCTCGACAAGATACTCGCGACGCGACCTCAGCCAGGAATAACTCCAGAGAGAAGCTAGCCGCCTACCTCTCTCCGAAGGCTGAGGGCGATCCGGGAGAGGTCGTATGAGAGACCTCGTCTGGCCCGCCCCTCAAGGCGGGGTGATGTGGTCACCCTGACGGAGAGAAGGCGCTGTATGGGGATGCCATGCTGGCACAGGATCTTTTCTAGATGTTCGTCTTCCAGCGCGGCTAGCGGTTCGAGCCCGCCGACCTCCCTGTAGACCTCGGCCGTCAGGGCGAGGGATGCGCCTGAAAATTGCCAGTGCTCAGTTTTCCCGAGGCGGCTTTGGTCCGAGAGAAGCCTCTCGTAGCGGCGGCGACCGCGCTCCGCGTGACGGCGCGCGACGCTCGCCGGCAGCGAGCCGTCGTCGGCGAGATCGATGCGTCCGCCGATCGCCTGTGCTCCCTCCGAGACAGCCCGGAGTTGGGCGGCGAGCCAGTCAGGCGCCACCACCGTGTCGGCGTCCGTGCACGCTATGAGCCCTTCGGGGCGGCCTACCCGGAGGAGACGGGAGCACGCCGCATCCATCCCGACGCGCCGGGCCGGCCCTGAGCCTTCGCCCGGTCCGTAGATAAAGCGTAGTCTCAGCGATGGATACGCTGAGGCGACTTCACGGGCGCGTGCTTCTGTCCCATCCGTACAACGGTCGAGTACGAGCAGCACCTCGTACTCGTCGGAAGTGGCGCCGGTCTGCGTCGCGAGCGCCAGCAGGCACGCTCCGATGAGATCCTCCTCGTCGCGCGCGGGCACGACCACGCAGGCCTGGAGGGAGGGGTGCGGCGGCGGAAGCGTCATCCGGAGAAGGGTGCTCCATGCTCGATGAGCCCA
>DASSJP010000178.1:0-7660 GCA_035691165.1 Rubrobacter sp. | reverse complement strand
GCCAGCCTGTCAGTTCCATTCCTTCGAACGGGGTGTAGTCCTGGGCCGAGAGGAGGCGTTCGGTCGTCACGGGATGGATCTCGTCCATGTCCACGACGGCAAGGTCGGCGTCGGCGCCGACGGTGATCGCACCCTTGCGTGGGCTCAGGCCGTAGGCGCGGGCGGAGTTGGTCGAGACGAGTTCCACGCATCGCTCCAAGGAGAGGCCGTGCTTCGGGCCTTCCGTCAGGATGAAGGGGTAGATCAGGGCCGTCCCACCGAAACCGGGCAGCGCCTGCCAGAGGTCGCCTTCTTTATGCTCTTCGGAGCAGCAGGCATGGTCGGAGCAGATCCAATCTATCTCACCCCGCACGACACCCCGCCACAGCGCGTCCACGTCCGACTGCGCCCTTATTGGCGGGTTGACCTTGCCGCGCTGGTCGTTGTAGTTCTCGTAGGTGAGCGCGAGGTGGTGGAGCGTGGTCTCCAGCCGCACGTCGAGGTAGGGGTTCAGCGCCTTCAGCTCCAGCGCGGCGTCGAAAGCCTCCTCGCTCGATAGATGGAGGAGGTTTATGGGGCACCGCGTATGACCGGCGAGCACGGCGACCTCGGCGACAGCCAGGTGCTCCGTGAGCGTCGGGCGGGAGGCACTGTAGGCTTCGAGCCCACTGAGTACACCCTCTTCCTTCACCCTCTCGGAGAAGACCCGGATCAGCTCGGGCTGCTCGCAGTGGATGGAGAGGGAGACCCGCGAGCCGTCCGTCCTCTCGCCCTGCGCCTTCACGACCTGCTCCATGATCTCGAAGAGGTGGCCGAGGTCGTAGTTCTCGCTCATCGTGTAGCCGCTCGCGTCGCTCGAGGCGCCCGAGAGGTCGAGGCCCTTGTAGAACATGTAGTACTTGAAGGAGGTAACGCCTTCACTTTCGACGAGACGTCCGATCTCACCGACCTGGTCCCTGACCATCGGCGCAAGATGATAGCCGTAATCCACCCGCGAGTGTCCATTCGTGGCCTGAAGGACCTCGGGGAAGATCTCCGCGTAAGGACCGCTCTTCTCGAGGTAGTGGCTCCCCGTCCTGAAATAGCTGATAATGCTAGTGACGCCCCCCGCGAGCGATGAGAGCGTCTCGCTCTTCGTATCTTCTGTGATGTCGCGGTAGATGCCGAGGTGGAAGTGGGCGTCTACCGCACCGGGAAGCACGAGTTTCCCCCCTGCGTCAATGGCCTCATCGGCGTCATTCGAGGAGAGGTCTTCTCCCACGACGGCCACGCGTCCGTCCTTGATACCTACGTCCGCCCTGATCAAGCCCCGTCCCGGCAGAACGGCCTGTCCGCCAAGAACGACCGTATCGAATCGGCCCATTGTCACCCTTTCCCCCGAAGAACCTTCGTCGCCAACATAGCACGGTGCGCGCGGCCCGGTCAAAACCTTGCGGCGGGGCACAGCGTGGGCAAAGATAAAGGCCCGGTCCTGGGACGACTCTAAGGGGGGAACGCAGATTGACGGAACAGAAGGCGCTCGAGGGGATCAGAATTATAGACGCGGCGACGCTGTTCGCCGGCCCGCTCGCAGCGACGGTGCTCGGGGACTTCGGTGCCGAGGTCATAAAGGTCGAGCATCCCAGGGGCGATCCTTCACGCTCGCACGGCTACGCCAGGGACGGCGTGGGTCTCTGGTGGAAGATGCTCGCGCGCAACAAGAGGTGCGTGACCTTGAACCTGAGCAAACCCGAGGGGCAGGGGATCTTCGAGCGCCTCGTGGGTAACGCCGACGTGGTGATCGAAAGCTTCAGGCCTGGCACCCTGGAACGGTGGAACCTCGGCTACGAACGGCTAAGCGAGATCAATCCAGACCTCGTCCTCGCCCGAGTCACGGGCTTCGGGCAGTTCGGCCCTTACAAGAACAGGCCCGGTTTCGGTACCCTGGCCGAGTCGATGAGCGGGTTCGCGCACGTCACTGGTCAGCCTGACGGGCCGCCGACCCTCCCCCCCTTCGGGCTCGCCGACGGCATAGCTGCGCTCGCGACAGCGGTCGCCATCCTCACCGCCCTCAGGGCCCGCGACGCCACGGGGAGAGGACAGGTCGTTGACCTTGCGATCATCGAGCCCATCTTCACCGTACTGGGGCCTCAACCGACGGTCTACGACCAGCTCGGTGTGATCCAGCAGCGCAGCGGCAACCGCTCGGTGAACAACGCCCCGCGAAACACGTACGAGACGATAGACGGCCACTGGGTCGCGGTCTCGACCAGAGCCCAGAACATCGCCGAGCGGGTCATGCGTCTCGTCGGGCACCCGGAGTACATAGACGAGCCCTGGTTCCAGAAGGGATCGGAGCGGGCCAAGCACGCAGACGAGCTGGACGAGGCTGTGGGAGATTGGATCTCAGCCCGCACCCAGGAGGAGGTCGTCGCGGCCTTCGAGGAGGCAGGTGCCGCCGTCGCCCCCATCTACGATATCGAGGGCATCATGCAGGACCCCCAGTACGAAGCCTTGAACTCCATCATCACCGTCGAAGACCCCGAGCTGGGCCCAACGAAGATGCAGAACGTCCTCTTCAGGCTCTCCGAGACGCCGGGCGAGGTCAGATGGTCAGGTCCAAAGCTCGGAGAACACAACAAAGAGGTGTATGGGGATCTCGGCATCGGCGAACAGGAGCTGGAGAAACTATCTGAAAAAGGCATCCTGTGAACCTTCCGATACGGAGCTATCTCTACGTACCCGGCTACGACGAGCGAAGGATCGAGAAGGCGCTCGCGGGTGAGGCCGACGCCGTCGTCCTCGACCTCGAAGATGCCGTCGTCCCTGCCCGCAAGGACGAGGCCCGCGAGACGGTCGTCCAGGTTCTGAAAGCCGAGCCTGAGAAGCCGGTCTTCGTAAGGGTGAACGCGGTGGGAACCGAGCTCGCCGCGGCTGACATCGACGCTGTCGTCGGACGCCACCTCGCCGGGTTGCGGCTACCGAAGATCGAGTATGTCGAGAGCGTGAGGCTCGTGGCGGAGACGCTCGCCGAACTGCGCAGCGAGGCCGGCATCCAGTGCCTGATCGAATCCGCCCTCGGCCTGGAGTGGGCGTTCGAGATCGCAAACTCGCACGTGAGGGTCACGGGCATTAGCCTCGGCGAGGCCGACCTCGCCGCCGACCTCGGCGTCAGCGACGAGTCCGGTCTGCTCTACGCGCGCTCGCGCATCGTGACCGCCGCACGCGCCGCCGGGCTCCCGCCTCCGGTCCAGAGCGTGTACACGAACGTGGACGACATCGACGGGTTGCGCCGCTCCACCGAGGAAGGTAAACGACTCGGCTTCGTCGGACGCTCGACCATCCATCCTTCCCAGGTCCCCGTCGTCAACGAGGTCTTCACACCTACGAAGGAAGAGATCGGAGAAGCCCAGGCGCTGCTCGACAGGCTCGCCAGCGAGGCCGCCTCCGGCACCGGCGCGTTCGTACTCGAAGACGGCCGGTTCGTGGACGGGGCGGTGGTCGAGTCCGCGCGACGCACACTCGACCTCGCGCGCCGGAGAGAGACGCCATGAGCGACGGTCTGATAGAGGCCAGTATCGAGGTCTTTGATCTGGCGCAGCCCCTCTCTGCGGAGACGCCCCACTCGCCCAACCATCCGCCGTTCAGGATGGCGCTCATGCGCCGTCACGGCGACGCGGTGCGCGAGGACGGAAGCTCCGCTGCGAACGAGTTGATCTCGACCGGGGGCCACACGGGCACCCACGTGGACGCCCTCGCCCACGTCTCGTACATGGGCCATCTGCACTGCGGCATCCCGGCGGAGGAAGCCCAGCGGGGCGGTCGCTTCTCGACTCTCGGCGTGGACACCATCGAACCGGTGGTCTGCCGAGGCGTGTTGCTCGACGTGGCCGCCCTGCACGGCGTAGACGTCCTCCCAGGTGGATACGGCATAACGGAGGAGGACCTTGCAGAAGCCGCACGTGATACCGGCGTGGAGGTGCGCTCCGGTGACGTCGCCCTGATCCGCTCCGGCTGGGCGACGAACTTCGGCGACGCAGGGGCTTTCGTCGGGCACGAGACAGGTGTGCCAGGCCCGACCGAGGATGCCGCGCGCTGGCTTGCGGAGCGTGGCGTGCGGGTGACGGGCGCAGAGACCATAGCCTACGAGCAGATAAAGCCCGAGGTCGGGCACGCACTCCTGCCGGTCCACCGGCTGCTCCTCGTCGAGCGCGGCATCCACATCATCGAGGTCATGGACCTGACGGGGATCGCGAAGGCCGGCGTGCACGAGTTCCTGTTCGTCCTCGCGCCACTCAAAATAGTCGGCGGGACCGGCTCCCCCGTACGCCCGCTGGCGCTGGTGCAGCGGTGAAGACTCTGTTGCAAGAGGTCTCCGAGTTCGCCGTCGGGGTCAGGGAAGGTGACATGGAACCGGAGGTTCTACGGGATGCAAGAAGGCGGGTCACGGACATCATCGGCATAGCCCTCGCTGCGAGTTCGATGGAGCCCGCCGGTATCGTGGGAGCGGTGATCGAAGGCTGGGGCGGCGAGGAACGGGCCGGCGTCATAGGACGGAGCGAGAGGTTTCCGACGGCGAGCGCGGCCCTCATGAACGGCACGCTGGCCCACTCGCTCGACTACGACGACACGCATCTGCCTTCTGTGCTGCACCCGAGCGCCGCGGTCGTGCCGGCGGCGCTCGCGGCGTCAGAGTCTTCAGGGGCTACGGGCCGGGATCTCCTCTCTGCCGTCGCGGCGGGCGACGAGCTGGTCGTACGCGTCGGCATGGCCGGCTACGATCCTGATCTCGGCAACTCGATCTTCTTCGAGAAAGGGCTGCACGCGACCTCCATCGCGGGGACCCTGGGCGCCGCCCTCGCGGCGGCGATGGTCTACGGGCTCGGGGAGGAGGAGATCGGGCACTCAGTCGCTATCTCGGCAAGCATGGGCGCGGGCATCATCGAGGCGAACCGCACGGGTGGGACGGTCAAGCGCGTCCACTGCGGATGGGCCGCACACGCAGGCGTCACCGCAGCCGAGCTGGCGAGGCATGGCCTCACAGGACCTCCGACGGTCTTCGAGGGCCGCTTCGGCTTCCTTCGGGCGTACCTCGACGACAGGGCCGACACCGGAGCATTGACGCGAGGACTCGGGGAAAAATGGGAGCTCACCAGGGTCTTCTTCAAGCCCTACCCCGCCAACCACTTCACCCACGCCGGAATAGACGCGGCGATAAAGTTGCGCGAGGAGGGTCTCGACATCGAGGAGATCGAAGAGATAGAGCTCGGCGTCGCAAGCCCCGTTTTGCGCACCATCGCCCAGCCCGAAGACGAGAAAGCGAAGCCCAAGACGGGTTACGCGGCCCAGTTTTCCGGTCCTTTCACGGTTGCGACCGCGCTCGTCGGAGGCGGGGGACTCGGTGTCTCCCTTGACGACTTCACCGATCAGAGCGTGAAGGATCCTGCGAGGTTGGATCTCGCCTCCCGCGTGCGTTGCGTCCCTGACGAGGAGTGCGACCGCATCTTCCCGAACCAGTTTCCGGCGGTTCTTCGCGTCCGCCTGAAGAGCGGCGAGGTCCTGGAGTCACGCGTCTCGCATAACCGCGGCGGTCCGGAAAACCCATTGAGTGACGAGGAGCTGGAGGTCAAGTTCCGCGCCAACGCAGGACGCGTCCTTTCCGAGCAGGATCTCGATGAACTGGGGTCCGAGCTGCGAGCGCTCGAAAGTTCAGGGGGTGTAGGCGAGGTTATGCGCCTCGCGCGGAGCTGAAAGAAGGGCTGCCGGTGGCAGCCCTTCGCTGGCTTCAGACACCCGTAGTGACTTCTATCACGTTTTCCTTACGGTCCTTCCGCTATAAGGTCGCGCTCCTCGGCCCGGGTCGAGGTTATATCGCCGCGGTACGTCTCCGAAGCCAGGATGACCGAGATCACGGTGATCAGGGCCATAAGGGCCATGTACAGGGCGACGGCGCCGTACCCAAACTTGGTGAACAGGTAGAGTGAGATCAGCGGCGCGAATCCTCCAGCCAGGACCGAGGCTAGCTGGTAGCCCAGCGACGCGCCGGAGTAGCGCACCCGCGTCCCGAACAGCTCCGCGAAGAAAGCCGCCTGGGGACCGTACATCGCGTCGTGGCCGATGTTAACACCGAGGACGATGGCCAGCCAGATCAGGGGCTCAACACCCGTGTTCAAGAGCCAGAAGAAAGGGAAGGCGAACAGCAGCGAGAACCCCGACCCGAGCAGATACAGTGGCCTTCGACCGACGCGATCAGATAGATGCCCGAAAAACGGGACGGTGAAGAGCCCGACAGTCGCGGCGATGAGGACGCCTACTAGGCCAGTCGTCTGCTCCATCTTCAACGCTTCCACGATGTAGGTGAGCACGAAGACGGTCAGGACGTAGAAGGTCCCGTTCTCGGCTATCCGCATCCCCATCGCGAGCAGGACATTCTTCGGGTAGGTGCGCAACACGTCCAATATTGGCATGGGAGCCTCGGTGCCCGACTCTTTGACCTGTGTGAACGCCGGGGACTCCAAGATCCTCAGCCGGATGAAGAGGCCGACGAGGACCAGAACGAAGCTGAACAGGAAAGGCACCCGCCAGCCCCAGGATTCGGGAAGCCACGCCGTGGCGGCGAGGAAGGCCAGGTTCCCCGTCAAGAGCCCAGCCGGGACGCCCATCTGCGGCCAGCTCCCGTAAAAACCGCGCCGGCCTTCCGGCGCGTGCTCGACGGCCATCAGGACCGCCCCGCCCCACTCGCCGCCCACCCCGATGCCCTGGCAGAAGCGCAACACGACGAGCAGGATCGGAGCCCACACGCCGATAGTTTGGAAGGTCGGCAGCAACCCGATCAGAGCCGTCGCAATACCCATGATCATGAGCGACAGTATGAGCATGGCCTTGCGCCCGATCTTGTCTCCGTAGTGGCCGAAGACTATGCCCCCAAGCGGCCTGGCCGCGAAGCCGACCGCGTAGGTAGAGAAGGCGGCGAGCGTTCCGGCCGTCGAGCTGAACTCGGGGAAGAACAGCTCCCCGAAGATCAGGGCCGCCGCCGTTCCATACAGGAAGAAGTCGTACCACTCTATCGCCGTCCCGATAAAGCTCGCCAACGCCACCTGGCGTATCGAGGATGTCTGCCCCTCGTGCTCTCCGCCTAATCTCTCCACACGAGCCTCCTTCGTGCCGGGTCCGCGATGCGGACTCCGGATCTCCAACCCCCGCTACGTACTGAATACTACGCAGCATCAGTTCCCAGCCGCAACCCTGACGGTACTATGGCCGCGGCGCAGTGGCCTCGATGGAACATTCGTTGACGACGTCACCGCTCTTGGACTTGGGGACGTATCCGCTCTCCGGCGGCTTGATACCTCTCTGGACGAAGCCCACCAGCGCCTTGAAGGCGTCCCGATAGCAGGGGAGTATCGGGCGCAGCTTGTCCTTGTTGTCGTCGTAGTAGGAGTCAACGTGGTTGCCCTCGCCGATGACATAGTAGCGGTACTTGTTGGCATGTCCTTTGTCCCGAACGAGCCTGGAGTACACATCTGAGTCGGTCCGGATGGGGAGCAGCGCGTCCAGGTCCCCGTGCAGCGTGAGCAACGGCCTGCCTATGTCGCCCGTCAGAGAGACCTTCTTCACGGCGTCCTTGACCTTCTGGGGCCGATTCTTGTACACGTAGTCAGCGTCACAGTTCGGTGTACCTGGCTGGCAAAACGGGATGCCG
>DASSJP010000177.1:0-4683 GCA_035691165.1 Rubrobacter sp. | reverse complement strand
GTTGGCCGACTACAAGCACTTCCACGTTGTTCGCCTTGACAAGATCTCCGGACAACTCCAGGGTTCCCTTGAGGTTGAGCATCCCTGTCAATAGCAAGTCCGCCATCACACCCCTGTTATCTCATGGCCGCTGATGGTGGTGGTGTTGCCCGAGTCATTGGCGACCTTGAGATCCCCGTTGATATCTACGTCACCGGTCACAGTCATCTTGCTCGTCTTGATGTTTATGGGTTTGTCATCGGCGGTCACCTGGATCTCACCGTCGTTCTTCATGAGGATGACGATGGAATCCGCTGCCTTGATCTCGATGTCTCCGCTCGCACCATCTACTTTGATTGAGGCCTTCGCCTCGCTGTTGTCTTCGGGCTTGGTGACGTCGCGCTGCAGGAAGATACTCCCGTCCGAAGCGAAGCGAAGGTGGTTCAGCGTGTCGTCGGAGACGCGCTGCTCGAAAAGGATCTCATCCTCCTTGTGCAGCGGCGGCCTCTCGTCGGCATGATAGAAGCGGCCCGTCACAAGCGGCTGGTTGGAGTCCCCGTTGAGGAACTGAACCAAGACAAGGTCGCCGGCTCTCGGCGGCGCCGCGATACCGACGTGGCCGACAGCGATGGGCACGCGGCGCAGCTCGAGGTCTTCGTGTTTGAGCCGCACGTTGGCCTCGTAGTTGTTCTCGTCGTCCTCGGCTTCGTGGGGGTACACGGTGGTAACCACGCCGAGCAGGCTCCCGCGGCTACGGGCGAGCTCTTCGAGCACGACGCGGCGAATGATCTCGACGATGCGGCTCACGACTCGGGCTCCAGGGAGATCCGTATCTCCGTTACGAAACCGGCATCGTCACCGAAGCGGTGGCGTATGGCGCGGACGTACCCGCTTCCGTTGACCGTCTCGTCAGGCACGTCGGCGACCGCCACGGTGTGGCCGAGGTCCACTTGCGGCCTGCCGAGGACGGAGATCGAGGTCTCGCGAGCTGCGCGGGCCGCCACCGCCAGCCGGCCTGCGGCGAATCGGTCGGCCAGGTCCTTGGTTCGCGCCGCCGGGTCCCTGACGAGCAGCGCCGGTTCCCCGTCACCCGCGTTGCCCATGTAGTCGGCGTCGTTCGTCGTCAGCCAGTGTTCGGTCGTGTCTCCCTGGCCCGACATCGGACTCTCGCCACCGACCTCGACCGTTCCCCACGCGACGCCGCGCCGCCCCGCGGCGGCGCCAAGCAACTGCTGCCCGAAGGCGTAGCTCTCGCCGCCGGCGCCGAGTAGGCCGCCGACTGCTGCCCCCAGCACGCCGCCGAGCGCATCCAGGTTCGCCGCGGGCCCCAGGGGATGGAACATGATGTTGCCATCCCTGTCGGCGTAAAGTTCGTATCCCAGGCGGTCGGCGAGGTCTTTGAGGTGCCTGTACCCGCTCAAGGCGCGGTCGACGACGTAGCGCGGGAGCACCGGGCCGTCTTCGACGGTCCCGGCGGAGAGACCGGCCTGGCCGATCAGGTCGCCCGCGATGCTGCCAGCGCTCTGGTTGACGTAGGTGGTCGAGGTGCGCAGGTTCAACAGATCGTGGGTCGTGCCAAGCGCGCGCACCACGACGCCTGAGATGGCGGGCCGCACCGTCTCGACGGCGCCGGTGAACACGGTCTCCTCCTCGCCGTCGTGCCCCAAGTCGAGCTTTACCTCATCGTCCAGAGCGATGCCTGCGCGTTCCCGCAGGTGCAGGCGCAGCGCGTCGGCGGGCACGTCCATGTCTCTGTCTACGACGAGTGTGCCAGGGGCTGCGACGGGGTTGTCCGTGGTCGAGCTCAGGCTACCGATGGTCAGCGTGAAGGTCGGTCGCAGCGTCGGCATCTGCCTACCTCACCCACCTCTGGCCGTAAACCTTCAGCCGCGCCATCTTCCTGTTGGGGTAGCGTTTCTTGAACGCCTCCCAGTTCTCCAGTCTCTTGTCTTTCCACCAGTCCTTGCCAGGGTTGAAGTCCTTGAAGTCGTCAATATCGCCGAGCGTTCGGAACCCCGGGCCGTCCATTCCGAAAGTCTTGTTGGACTCCAGTGTCAGCACCCTTTCGGTGTCGGGATGAACGTCCAGGACAAAGAAAGTGTGGCCGGAGGTATACTGCGCGTTCCAACCCTGCACGATCGTCCACGGCGGCGGCAGCTTTTCATTGTCTATGTCAACTGCCATGTCAGAGTCGACGACTTCGGTCACGGGCGAGAAGTAGTCGTCGGTCGAAGTGATCATCATCCTGTTGTGCTTGGCGAGGTCCCAGCTGAGTTCGTCCCCGCGAGCATCCTTCCACGCCTTTACAGCCAGGCCCTCGACGAAGGAGCAGCAATCGTTCTCCCTTGGCGGCGCCTGATCGAGATCGACCTTCTTGGTGTCATCGAGCTGGTACGGATACTGGGGATCACCCTCACGCTCTTTGGGTACGTAGGCAAAGTTCTTGAAGTCGTCGATCCTGTCTATCAGGAAGGACTCCATGACGCCGTCCGGGGCCGCCTCGAGCTCCACATCAATGTTCTTCGCGGGTGGAGAACGCCTCTCGCTCTCGGCATCGAAGTAGTCTTTCAGCACGAACCGCAGACGGTAGAGCCGCTTGTCGGCCACCTCGACGCTGTACTCGCCCTGCGCGTTCGTGGTCGCAGCCCCTTCCTTCTCCACGCTGTCGTGGAGGAGTGCGTAGTGGCTGTCCTTCGACCTGGAGCAAACCCACCCTTCGCCACCGGGAAGCCCCGCTGACTGCACCCGGACGTAGTCGGCTTCGCCCACGTTGCGCAGGATCTCGAATACCCTGTAGTCGCCCTCGTCCAGGCTTCCTGTCTGCTTTGAAGCGGTATTCGGTTTCTCGAAGGTGGGCAGCTTCATCGTGAGCCTGAGCTGCGTCCCGCACACGTCCACCCTCGCGTTTGCCACGGGGTTCCGGCTCGCCTTGTCGATAACCTTCCCCTCTAACGCCAACTTCTCCGCAGGCGGCAAAGGGGCCATGTCGCCAGCGGGAGGAGTGGTCGTAGTCGGCTCGGGGGCCTCCTCAGAAGGAGGGGTAGTCTCTTCGTCGAGGCCTGCGTGGTCGCGGGCGTCGCGCTCCAACCAGGCGTCCTGGTAGCCGTGCAGGATCACATCCCACACGTACACGCCGAATATGGGCAGCCCGAGGTGGAAGAAGGGCCCGAACCAGGCGTACTGGTTGGTGTGCCTCAGCTCGTGTTCGTAGAGGGCCTCGTTCTTCGGGATTGCCACCTTGCCGTCGTAGGCCGGCGGGTAGACTTCGCCAGGTCCGCTCGCGTAGGGAATCTCGTCCCACTTCCCGTAGACGAAGAACACGTTGCCGAAGGTGATCCCGAGCAGGCTCTCGAAAGACCCGAGCCAGCCGCCCTTGAAGACGAGCGCGAAGGCGTTGAGGCGCCCTGAAGCGGCGACGTCGAAGCCGGGCGTCTCCCAGCTCACGTTCCCGATACTGACGAGCCAGACGAGCCAGCGCAGCACCTCGCCGACGAGGCAGGTGATCTCCAGAAAGAGCCCGAAGATGGTGTTCGGCAGCGTCCAGATGGCGCCGAGCACAGAGAGCAGCGTCCATCCGAACGACCAGTGTCCGTTAGGGTCGATCCTCCCCACAGGGTCGTTGCCGCAGAAGGCGTAGCGGTTTCGCACGCGCGGCTGCTTGAGCCAGTCGGCCAGGATCTGGGAGCGGGCGAGCGCCTGCGAGCCGGCGGGACGGCAGGGATGGACGAGCCGCTCGTCGTCGGGGCGTCCCGTGTACGTATCCGGTGTCAGGAAACGGCCGAGGCGGGGATCGTACCAGCGGGCACCGAAGTAGTACAGCCCCACCTCGGCGTACCAGACCCTGCCGCCGAACATCGGGAGGTGCTTCTCTGCCGGTCCCGAGGGAACACCGAACGGATCGTATTCCCACCTGGCGGCCACCTCTCCGTCCTCGGCGGTAACGAGGTGTCGCGTCCCCCTGTGATCCTGGTGGTGGAAGAACACGCTGCCCGTATGAACGTTGCCGTGGATCTCGGCAAGGAGACCCATGGGCGTCCATACGTACAGCCGCAGGGGAGAGCCTCTCTCGTCCGTGACGGCGACAAGCTGGTCGTCCGGTCCGTAGAGATATCTCTCGAAGCGACGGGCTGACCTCATCGCTACAGGGCGCCCCTTGTGGTCGTAGGTGAACCGCGCGACGGACTTTCCTCTGTGGCGCACCTCTATCAGATGCCCGGCATCGTTGTAGCGGTACGCCCATCGGTCCGCAGTACCGCCCTTGCGTACAAGCCGCCCGAAGTCGTCGTGGGAGATCCTGAACGAGTCACCGCCGGCTACTTCAACAAGGCGATTGTCGGCATCGTAGCGAAAATTGCGCGTGCAGCCGGGTTCCTCGGCAACAACGCGGTTATCCCGAGCGTCGTAGAGATAACGCCACCGCCGTCCCTTCTCATCCACCCCGATCAGACGGTCAAGCGCGTCGTAGCGGAAGCTGCGTACGCCGTCGGAAGCGAGCCTGCCCTCAGGGCCGTAGGCGTGTATTCTCTCGAAGAGGAGTCCTGTGTCGTTCCAGATGCGTAACCCGACAGGACGACGGTCCACGTCGTCGGCTGCGGCCTCCTCCACGACCCCGTTGAGGAGGTGCACGCGCGAGCGCACCGGCCCGTCGAGGTACTCGAATCGGGCGAGCAACTCCCCGCCCAGCGCCACGGTGTGCGGCCTCCC
>DASSJP010000176.1:0-3917 GCA_035691165.1 Rubrobacter sp. | reverse complement strand
TGGACGTAGGAGGAACGAAGATCGCCGCCGGGGTCGTTTCTCCTGAGGGCGAACTACTCAATGAGGTGATATACCCGACGGAGAACGTCAGGGAACCTCTACTCTCGACCATCGCCGAGGCGATCACGGTGGTCCAGCGAGACTACGAGATAGGTGGCGTTTGCCTGGCCGCCCCTGGTTTTATCCTTGCCAGCGAAAACAAGATCATGAGCGCAGCCAACCTCGAAGCTATCGAGGGCATTCCCTTGAAGGAGGAACTGGGTAGACGCACGGGACTACAGGTTACGGTAGAGAACGACGCCAACGCAGCGGCCTGGGGCGAGTTTCGCTTCGGTGCAGGAGAGGACGTGGATGACCTGGTCTTCGTGACCCTGGGGACCGGAGTGGGTGGCGGGATCATCTCGCATGGTGTTCTACTCAGGGGCGCCCGCGGCATGGGTGGGGAGTTGGGGCATATAACCATCCAGCCTGCAGGTCCGCGCTGTGGATGCGGGAACAGGGGATGCCTCGAGGCGCTAGCCTCGGGAACTGCCATAGGGCGTCGTGCCAGGGAGGTAGCGGGTGAACAGCCGGACTCGGCTCTTGGGAGGCTAGCCAGGGAGCGTACGCCACTCGGGGAAGATGTGCTGGCTCTCGCCCGCAAAGGAGATGGGACCGCTCTCGAGGTGCTGCGGGAGGCCGGAACCTGGCTCGGGATAGGGCTCGCCACATTCGTAAACGTCTTCGACCCTGAGGTGATCGCCATAGGCGGGGGAGTCTCGGAGGCGGGAGACCTGGTGCTTGAGCCTGCCCGTAGGGAACTGCGTCTGCGTTCGTGCTCCCCTGCGAAGGATCTCGTAGAGATCAGAGAGGCAACACTCGGAGCGAAGTCCGGGATGCTTGGCGCCGCCGCGCTCGCACGCGGTGAAGACGGGGAGTACGTGCTTGGCGTATCCGCAACACGCTAGGCGTCGTCGCGCGAAAACTGCCGGGAAGCAGATAAGTCGATAAGCGAGCAAGACATGGCGAAGCAAACCCTTCAACATCGCGGTTGCGTCCTGTCGGATGTGATCCGTCCCGCAGCCACTCCACGAGCTCCACATAGCTGCCAAGCCCTCTGGTTGCCTCGCGATCGCAAACAAAGGTATGATTCCTGGTGCTGGGTGAGAAACCGCACGATGCGGGGGCTAAGGAGGAGAAAGATGAGCGAGAGAGCGCCAGGCCGATCTGACACGGCTGCGGCACGCGGGCATTCCCATGCGACGAGGGAAAACATGCTTATCATGCTGGCAGCCGCGATGATAGGACTGATCTACGGCTATGACCTGGGCTCCATCGCAACCGCGCTCCTCTTCTTAACACCGGACTTCCAGCTCACTTCGTTCCAGACCTCGGTGGTGACCACTTCGGTGGTGGTCGGGCAGCTAATTGGCGCCTTCGTTGCCGGTAGTATAACCAACAGGTTCGGGCGCAAGAATACCATGATCGCGGTGGCCATCGGCTACGCCGCCTTCACGGGTCTGCAAGGTATCGCCCCCAACGAATGGTTCTTGTCGGGCGTCAGGTTTCTGCTCGGGTTCATTATCGGCGTCTCCATCGTGACCGCTCCTGCGTACATAGCGGAGTCGTCCCCGAAGAGCATCCGGGGTTCCATGATCGTCACCTTCCAGATCGCCACCGTCTCGGGCATATGCATTGCTTACTTCGTGGGCCTGGCGCTAGCCGGCACCGAGAGTTGGCGGCTGATCCTCTCACTCGCGGCGATTCCAGCCCTGATCGTGTTCTTTCTGGTCCTACGCCTGCCGGAAACGGCTCGTGGGCTCATGATGATGGGCCGCCCGCGTGAAGAGGCGGTGGAGGTACTGCGACGGGTCGACCCCGACATGGACGCTGAGGAGGAGGCCGACATAATCGAAAGAGATCTGAGCTACGACGAGCAGGGCAGCTTCGCCGAGCTCTTCCGCGGGCCCTTTAGGAGGGCCGGAATCTTCGTCGTGGGCCTAGGCTTTCTGGTTCAGATAACCGGGATCAACGCGATCGTCTACTACAGTCCGACAATTGTCGAGCAGGTGGGCGTCAAGAGCCCGACCGGGGCGATACTCGCGACGGCCATCATCCAGTTGTTCGCCGTCGTGGCCGTTGTGGTTTCCTCCCGCGTGATCGACAGGTTGGGGCGCAGACCTATCCTGCTGGGCGGGATCACCGGTATGGGCATCGCTAGCGTCATTCTCGTCCTCGCTTTCGCAACTGGCCCCTCGCCGGTACTGGCAATCGCAGGCATCCTGCTCTTTACGATGGCTTTCAACTTCGGTTATGGCGCTATCGTCTGGACCTATGCTTCCGAAAGCTTCCCCGCCCGGCTCCGCACCAAGGGCGGTTCGGCTATGCTAACTTCGGACCTGGCAGCGAACATCATCGTAGGCATCGTGTTCCTCAACGCTTTAGGCGCGTTGGGCGGAGCGTGGACCTTCGGCATGTTTGCTGCGCTGTCCGTGCTCGCGTTTGCCTTCGTGTATACCTTGGCCCCCGAGACGAAGGGACGCCAGCTCGAAGACATCCGCGGTTACTGGTACAACGGTGGCCGCTGGCCTGAGGAGGCGCAGGGGGCTACCGTGGGCGCTGCCGAGCAGGGGCGTCCGTAGAGAAGTCGAGCTGAGGATGCTCCTCGACAGGCAGAAACCACAGAGGCTTAGCGAAGATAACCCGCAGCCGAAGGTGGACTCGGGGGCGCAATTGACACCACTTTGACACCACCGCGGGCACAATACGGTGAAACGCTGGGCAAGGCAGGGCAAAGAAAGTGCCCTAAATACGCGGGATCTGCAACCTCCTGTACACCCCTGCAACACCCCTTGAAAGATTGTAGCTCCGACGTTTGCGGGGTCGAGTCCCGTCGGTCACTGTACCTTACACTAACCGGTACACTAACCTGGGCGTAATCGGGCGTAACGCGGCGGTACTTAGCGAACAGTTTTCCCAGTACCTAAGCGACTTTTCGGCTTAAGTAAGGGACCTCAAATCTAACTCGTAATGAGCAGGTCAGCGGTTCGAGTCCGCTCGTCGGCTCTTTGTTTTTCCTGCAAATCCCTCAGAAACTAGAATCCACCAACGCGGAGATTGGTGGCTTTGTCAGCAGTACGTCAGCAGTAGACTCTGGCTCTGAAAGCCTGGTCCATGCCGTCGGCCGCGTGTGTCCCAGGCCGCGTGTCTGGTACGGGCAGTGGTCGAAGACAATGGTTATGCTCATATCCCTCGGAAGATGTCGAACGAGTCACGGGTAAGCGCCTCGTCTCAGGAGCAGCGTGGCGCATGTGTGCCCGAGATCGCGCCGGTGGATAGGGGAGGCCAGCACGCCACGGTGGACGTCGGAAGCGCTATCCATCTAACTGCGTGGAGTAGAGGCGTTCTTAGAGTTAGGAACATAGAGGAGGGTCGGGACTCCTCCTTTAGTCCTGGATCTCTCGTTTAACTCTGTTCTACAACTACTCTTGGAGTCCTCTCAGGTACCATATGAGCATCCCCAGGCTGATCGCGAAAACGACGCTGAAGAACACCGCTATCCCTACCGCTGCCGCTAGTCCGTAAAGTACCTCGAAGACGATCATGGACATGATAGCCAATATAAGTAGCGTCAGGAAGGACAGCACGATTCCAGCTAGCGTGTAACCCAGTGGCCGTCCGCGCCACAACCAGATGGCTGCCAAGGCATTGGCCGGCAGGATCCAGGCCATATCCAGCACATGGACTACGTCGGTCGGTGCCTCGCCATCTATAACGCCCTGAGGCACTACTCCGGCTAGCAGCGCCGGTATGTCCTCGCTCAACCACATAAAGTAAAACACTAAGGCTACAACCCCTAAGAAGATACTCACCACCTTCACCGGTGTTCCTTGCGAGACGTGCGCCTTTATCCTCGCGAAGTCCGTGGTAGCGAGGCC
>DASSJP010000175.1:0-2198 GCA_035691165.1 Rubrobacter sp. | reverse complement strand
AAGGAGACGGGAGAGGTCAGGGAGCAGGACGTCTTTATGGGCGACTTCCCGCTCATGACCAGCTCGGGTACCTTCGTTATCAACGGTACAGAGCGCGTCGTCGTGACGCAGCTCGTGCGCTCGCCCGGCGCCTATATCATGGAGCCGAAGGACGCGAGCAAGCAGGTATTGACGGCGAGCCTCATGCCAGGGCGGGGATCCTGGCTGGAGTTCGAGGTCGAGACCAAGGGCTACGTCTCCGTGCGGATCGACCGCAAGCGCAAGCTGCCCGTCACCGTGCTCTTGAAGGCGCTCGGGATGGGCGGTCCTGAGGAGATCCTCTCGCGTTTCGAGGACTCGTGGCTAATGCGAAATACCCTGGAGCGGGACGACACCCCTTCCAGGGACGAGGCCCTGCTCGAGGTCTTCCGCAGGCAGCGGCCTGGCGAGCCCGTCAACATCGAGAACGCGCAGAACCTCGTTGACGGCCTCTTCTTCGACGCCAAGCGCTACGACCTCTCCGAGGTAGGGCGCTACAAGGTCAACAAGAAGCTCAAGCTCGACGTGCCCCTCGAGACACGCACGCTCACCATCGAGGACATAGAGGCCCTCCTCGCACGCCTCATCGAGACCTCAGAGGAGGTCGCCGAGGAAGAGGAGTTCGGACGGATCAACTACGAGCGCATCCGTCACAAGCTCGACGAGTACGAGCACTTCGGCAACAGGCGCCTCAGGACCGTCGGGGAACTGGTGCAGGAGGCGTTCCGTATCGGGATGTACCGCATGGAGCGCGTCGTGCGCGAGCGGATGACGACGCAGGATGAGGAGTCCATAACTCCCCAGACCGTCGTCAACACCAAGCCTGTAGCCAGCGCGATCAAGGAGTTCTTCGGCTCCTCGCAGCTCTCGCAGTTCATGGACCAGACGAATACGCTCTCTGGCCTCTCGCACAGACGGCGGCTGAACGCTATGGGAGCGGGTGGCTTGAGCCGCGAGCGGGCGCCCATAGAGGTGCGCGACGTGCATCCTACGCACTACGGCAGAATGTGTCCGATAGAGACTCCCGAAGGCCCGAACATCGGGCTAATCGGACAGCTTTCTACCTTTGCGACCGTGGACGACTACGGTTTCTTGCAGACGCCTTACAGGAAGGTCGTCAACGGCAAGGTCACGGACGAGATCGAGTACCTCTCCGCCGACGAGGAGGAGGAGTTCACGATCGCCCAGGCCAACACGCCCGTCGATCCCGAGAGCGGCAAGATCGCCGAGAACGCCCAGATTCTGGCGCGCAGGAAGGGCGGGGACGTCGCAACCGTCGCCGCAGAAGAGGTCGACTACGTAGACGTGGCGCCCCTGCAGACGGTCTCCGTCGGCACGGCCCTGATCCCGTTCCTCGAGCACGACGACGCGAACAGGGCGCTCATGGGCGCAAACATGCAGCGGCAGGCCGTGCCGCTCCTCAGGAGCGAGGCTCCCTATGTCGGGACAGGGATGGAGTTCCGGGCCGCTGCTGACACCGGCGACGTGCTGCTGGCGCGCCACGCGGGCACCGTAAAGCGGGTCGTCTCAGACAAGATCACGGTCCGCCGCGAGGGCGGCGAGCTGGACGAATACTTCTTGAGGAAGTTCGCCCGCTCCAACCAGGGAACCTGCGTCAACCAGCGCCCTCTCGTCACCGAGGGCGAGGAGGTCGAGGCGGGGACCATCATGGCCGACGGCTCCTCCACCGACCAGGGCGAGTTGGCTCTTGGTAAGAACCTGCTCGTGGCCTTCATGCCGTGGGAGGGGTTCAACTTCGAGGACGCCATCATCATCTCCGAGCGCATAGTCAAGGACGACACCCTCTCCTCCATACACATCGAGGAGTACGAGGTGCAGGCCCGCGATACCAAGCTCGGGCCTGAGGAGATCACCCGCGACATCCCCAATGCCTCCGACGACGTCCTGATGAACCTCGACGTCGACGGCATCATCCGTATCGGTGCCGAAGTAGGTTCCGGGGACGTGCTGGTCGGCAAGGTCACGCCCAAGGGCGAGAGCGAACCGACGCCAGAGGAGAAGCTTTTGCGCGCGATCTTCGGTGAGAAGGCGCGTGAGGTGAAGGACACCTCGCTGCGGGTGCCGCACGGCGAGCGCGGCAAGGTGGTCGACGTTCGCGTCTTCGAGCGCGACGCCGGCACCGAGCTGGCGGCTGGCGTCAACAAGCTGGTGCGGGTCTC
>DASSJP010000174.1:0-3803 GCA_035691165.1 Rubrobacter sp. | reverse complement strand
GCCGCCCGGCTTGAGCGCGCGCGCCATCTCGGAGAAGAGCGCGTCGAGGTCGGGGATGTTCCTCGCCCCGTACGCTATCGTGACAGCGTCGAAGGTACCTGAAGGGACCCCTTCGAGGTGCGTCGCGTCCCCGAGCCTGTACTCGACGTTGGGCATGGACTTCGCCGCACGCAGCATCTCCCTGGAGAAATCGACGCCGAGCACGTAGCCTTCCGGGCCGGCCTTCCTAGCGAGGGCGCGCGTGAGGCTTCCCGTGCCGCAGGCGAGATCTAGCGCCCTGCCGCCTGGCCTGAGCCCCGTGGCCCTCACCACCTTCCTGTTCCAGAGGCGGTGAAGCCCTGCGGTCATAACGGTATTCAGGAGATCGTAGCGGCCGGCGATCCGGTCGAACATCTCCCTTACCAGTTGCGACCGCTCCGCCCCCGAAGGCAGCCTGGTCGTCTTGCGGAGCTTACCCACGCAGCTCCTCGGCGGCTTCACGGATCCTCGCTTCGGACCTATCCGCACCCTCCTCCGAGATGATGTCGAGGAGTCCGGCGAGGTGGGGCGTCCACATCTCCAGGGTGACCATGCCGCTGGCGGCGATGCGGCCTGCGCCGTCACGGATCATACGGCTCGCCACCGCAACGAACCGCGGCTCGTCCAGGCGCGCGATGGTCTCGACAGCGAGTGCGTACGCGTTGTCCCCGACGAGGACGTCGTCGTCGGTCGCCCCTCCCTCAGCGTAGTGGGCGTCGAAGCCCCGCTGCAGGTACAGGAGTGCCTCGGCCACGACCCCTGCGCGCAAGTCCTCTCCGGGAAGGCCCGCCACGGCCAGAAGAAACGTGTCCTTGAGAGAGACTTCGGGTGTGCGGCGGGCCGTCTCCTCCACCTAGCTCCCCTCGAACCACTCGCTCGCCGCCTCGCAGGTCCTCTGAAGGTCCTCCTCGGAGTGGGCCGTCGAAATAAAGCCTGCCTCGTACTGGCTCGGGGCCACGTAGATACCATGGGAGAGCATGTGCCAGAAGAAGTCTTTGAACGCCACTGTGTCCGACGCGGCTGCGGAGCCGAAGTCCGTGACGGGGCCACCGGTGAAGAAGATGCTCACCATCGAGCCGACCTGGTTTATGGTGGACGGTCGGGAGCCGGACAAGGCAGCCTCGCTCATACCCTTCCGCCAGCGCTCGCCGAGTTCCTCCAGCCGGTCGTAGAAGCCAGGTTGTGAGGCGACGCGCAGGGTCGCGAGGCCAGCGGCCATCGCGAGCGGGTTACCAGAGAGGGTACCCGCCTGGTAGACGGGGCCCGATGGCGCAACCTGGTCCATGATCTCGCGCTTCCCTCCATACGCACCGACAGGGAGTCCTCCGCCGATGATCTTGCCCAGAGCCGTCATGTCAGGCGTGACGCCGTAGCGTTCCTGCGCCCCGCCACGGGCGAGCCTGAAACCTGTCATGACCTCGTCGAAGATGAGAATGGTACCGTACTCGCTAGTGACCTCTCTCAACCCCTCCAGATAACCCTCCGCTGGCGGGACGCATCCCATGTTCCCCGCGACGGGTTCCAGGATGATGGCGGCGAACTCCTCACCCTCGCGCTTGAAAAGATCCCGCACCGCTCCAAGGTTGTTGTACGGCAGTACGGCGGTATCCTTTGCGGCCCCCTTCGTGACGCCGGGGCTATCGGGGAGGCCAAGGGTGGCGACACCAGATCCGGCGGAGACGAGGAGTGCGTCACCGTGACCGTGATAGTTGCCTTCGAACTTCAGGATCCTCTCCCGACCGGTATACCCTCGGGCGACCCGTATGGCGCTCATCGTCGCCTCCGTCCCCGAGTTGGTCATCCTGACCATCTCGACGGATGGGACGGCCTCGCATACGAGGTCTGCGAGCTCGACTTCGAGCTCCGTAGGGGCGCCGAAGGTGGTTCCTTTTCGGGCAGCGGTCTCTATCGCTTCGATGACCTCGGGATAAGAATGCCCGAGGACGAGCGGACCGTAGCTCATGACGTAGTCGAGATAGGAGTTGCCGTCAACGTCGAGAATGCGCGAGCCCTCGCCGCGTTCCATGAAAAGAGGGTCGCCGCCGACAGAGCGGAACGCCCGCACGGGGCTGTTCACGCCACCGGGCATGAGCCCGACGGCCCTCTCCATCAACCTGGCCGAACGGTCCATGATGAGCTTCTCTCTTGCGTTCAAGATGGAATCCCGGATGTCGAGCCTACCCCCTTCAAGGTCGCACGGTCAAAAGCTAACACAGGACTGGCATGCGCGTCGCTCTCAAAACTATACAGTAGCAGCGCGCACGGGCGTGTAACACCTTATACCATTCGTTTTCACCGGAGCGCACCGGCACGGGTCAGCTCTTCGCCCCCACCTGTTCGATCAGACCACGCAACACATGGTAGATAGAAGCCTGGACCTCCTGGATGCGCGGGATGTAGTCCGAACGGACGACTACCGCGTGGTCTGCGAGCCGCTCGCTCACGATCCTGCCCCCGTCGTAGCCAACGATGCCGACCGTAAGCAGCCCTCGTTTGCGGGCTTCGGCGAGGGCTGCGAGGATGTTGGAAGATCCTCCGCTCGTCGAGATCCCGACAGCAACGTCCTCGGGGCGCGCGTGGGCGATGAGCTGGCGGCTGAAGATAGCCTCTGTACCGATGTCGTTGGCTATGGCGGTAATGTTTGCCGGCTCCGCGGAGAGCGAGATCGCCTGAATCGTGCCGAAACCCTGCGGTGGGTCCACACAGTCACTAACCAGGTCGTTCGCGTCCGTGGCGGACCCGCCATTGCCGAACGTAATAATCTTGCCCCCTCGCTCCAGACGCTCGGAGACGGCCACCGCAATCTCCGAGATGGCTCCGGCTTCCGACTCGGCGGCTGCGGCGCGCAGGCGGTTCACCTCCTGCATCTTCTGGAGCATCGAGCCCTGCACTTCTTTCACGACCGCTTCGAGGGGTTGCTCGCCCTTGCCAAGGAAGGGATACAGGAAGGAGGAGTTGCCCACGTCGTGGCCCTGCTCGCGGTGCTCGAAGTAGACGTGGACAGTCTCCCAGAGAACGTGGTACAGGACCTCGAAGACCTCCTGGATCACAAACGGGTCCCTGTCAGGTGGCGCGAAGGAGTATTCGCCCACCTCCCCCGTCAGGGCGAAAGTCAGGGCCTCACGCTCCCGCGCCGCCCGTAGCGCCAGCTCCCCCGCTTCATCAGCCCCAGGGAACGCGAAGCCCATCACCATATCTTCAGGCTGTAGCACGACAGGCAGGTGCCTCTCGAAGTCAGGGCCGAGATCCAGGGCCGGTAGCGCCCGCTTGCCGACGATGACAGGATGCACGAACTCGACAGAGACGTGCTGGGCGTCGGTCGCTGCGGAGCCGTTCCCAAATGCCAGCAGCCGCCCGCCAGCAAGGAACCGGCGGGACATCTCGTGGCAGGCTTCGGCGAGTCGTGAAGCCTCCGCCTCGAAGAAACTTTCGAAGATCGCGTTACGGCGGAGCAGTTCCTCCCTGCTCCTGATATTGAGGGAGTTCGTATCTGCTTGCTTCATCGCTTGCACCTCCAGCCCGTCGAGCCGGCGCCTGCTGAATGATTCCCATATAGGAAGCCCGCAGTGTTCTACAGAGCAAGCACCATCCTGATGCCGTTCTCCACCGACATCATAATACGGTCGCTGACCCGGCTCACTCTCTCCATAAGGAACGTCTCGTCGAGAGTGATGATCTGCGACACGTTCGCCACCGAGTCCCTGGGCAGCGCCGCATCCTCCTTCGAGACCGGAACATTACCAGGAGCCTCCGCCAGTTGCAGGTTCGTCGTCAACACCACCGCG
>DASSJP010000173.1:0-4594 GCA_035691165.1 Rubrobacter sp. | reverse complement strand
TGGGCTATTTTGAGCCCTTTGATCTGGGTCTTCTTCCTCTCCTTGATCTTCTCGCCTGTCATCGGGATAAAGGGCAGGTTCGTCGAGGGCGACGACACGCTCAACTTCGGCCTCTTCCTCTACTGTGGTCTGCTCCCCTTCATGGCTTTCTCGGAAGCGCTGAACAAGGGCTTGAACTCCATTACCGGCAATGCCGGGTTGGTGCAGAAGGTGATCTTTCCGCTCGAGTTGCTCCCTTTCACCAACGCCGTTTCGTCGCTGATAGACAAGTTCTTCGGCATGGCGGCGCTCCTGATCGTCGTGTTCGTGCTCGAACACAGGCTCTACTGGACTGCCGCCCTGTTGCCGTTGTTCGTGATACTCACCCTGATATTCATCCTTGGGCTCACGTATTTCATGGCGATTCTAGGCACCTATCTGCCCGACGTGGCTGAGATCACTCGTCCCATCATAAGGGGGACGTTCTTCGTCACGCCCATACTCTGGCCGCCTGACAGGCTACCGGAGTCCCTCAGCTGGGTCGAGGACTACAACCCGCTGGCCTACCTTGTCACCGGCTACAGGGGATTGATCCTGGAGGGCACGTTGCCGGGAGGACTTGCGACCCTCTACTTCACCCTCTTCTCCGTCGCGCTGTTAGTCGTGGGATTCGCCCTATTCGTCCGGATGAAGCCAGGGTTCGCGGATCAACTATGACGCCGGTGATCTCCCTCCAGGGAATAGGAAAGAAGTACAGGATCTCACCGAGTCGTTCCTCGTGGGTGAGGGATATGTTTAGCCCCGGCAAGGCCAAACGCAGCCACGAATTCTGGGCTCTTCAAGACATAAACCTGGACGTGGAGCCCGGCACCACCCTTGGCGTCCTGGGCCGCAACGGGGCGGGCAAGAGCACGCTTCTCAGCATAATCTGTGGTGTCCTGCGGCCCACGACGGGCGAGGTCGAAGTAGACGGCAGGCTGGCTGCCATCTTCGGGCTTGGGGCTGGGTTCAATCCCGAGTTCACGGGCCGCGAGAACGTCATGCTTAACGGCCTGATCCTCGGCATAGATCACCAGGAGATGCTGGATCGCTTCGACGACATAGCGGCCTTCGCGGACATCGGGGAGTTCATCGACCAGCCTGTCAAGACATACTCGAGTGGAATGCGCGCGCGGCTTGGATTCGCCGTCGCGATCAACGTCGAACCCGACATCCTGGTTCTGGACGAGGCTCTCTCGGCCGGCGACGCGGCATTCAAGAAGAAGGCCCTGCAGAGAATGTATGACCTGAGGGACTCGGGGACTACGGTCCTGTTCGTCTCCCACAGCATGGGGATGGTCAAGAGGTTCTGCACGGAGGCCGTGCTGCTAAACAAGGGACACATAGTTGCCTCAGGCGACCCCGAGGAGGTGGTCGACGAGTACCGCAACATGCTGGAGAAGTCGCAGGAGCAGAGAGGCACGAAAGACAGCACCCGTGACCAGCAACTGGACTACACGATAGAGCACGAGGACGAGGAGGACATGCCCGACGCCCCGAACGGCGCAGGGAAGCAGAAGCCTGTCACTGGAGAGGCCGAGATCGTAGACCTCGAACTTCTGGACGAGAACGGGCACCCGGTCAAGAGGCTGCCCTCGGGGGCGAGCCTGACCATCAGGGTGCACCTGCTCTACAAAGAGGCTGTAGAGGACAGCACGCTCGGCATCACACTGCGGAGCAAGAGAGGCGGGCTGGATGTCTTCTCGACGGACACGGCGCTCGAAGGAGCACCGCTCGGGCGGAAGGAAGAGGGTGAGCAGGTGACGGTGGACTTCACGTTCGGGGTGCCGCTACACTCCGCCGGCTACATCGTGGACGCGGCCGTCACAGCCCCTGAGGTGGAGGGCTCGGAACTGGCCCGTAGACAGGATGCGGCGTTCAGGGTAACCGAGGGTGGTGCTCTCGATCCCGTACGCGGCCTGGTGCAACTGCCGACGGAGGTCAGGGTCCACGGTCTGGAGGGCCAGCAGGGGAGACCCGGCCGGCCGGCCTGAAGCTTTGCCTCCCCGCGTCACCGTCGTCATCCCGAACTGGAACGGCGAGCGGCTGCTTGCGCTTTGCCTGGGCTCGTTACGGAACCAGTCTTTCACAGACTTCGAGACGATCCTTGTAGACAGCGGCTCGACCGACGGCTCCCTTGACTTCGTCGCCGAGAACTTTCCTGACGTAAGAACCATCGCCCTGGGAGAGAACCGGGGCTTCTCGGGTGCCGTGAATGCGGGGATAAGCGCGTCAGGGACAGAGTTCGTGGCTCTCCTGAACAACGACACGGAGCAGGACCCTGGCTGGCTCAGAGCACTCGTGCGCGCCGCGGACTCCCACCCCGGGTCAGGGCTCTTCGCGAGCAAGCTCCTCGACTTCCACGACCGCCGCTTTCTCGACGGGGCCGGAGACGCCATGCGCCTGAGCGGCCTTCCCTACCGCCTCGGCCACGGCGAGTGCGACAGGGGCAGGTTCAATACGCCGGGCTACGTTTTCGGGGCGTGTGCGGCGGCGGCGCTCTATCGGAGGGACATGCTCGACGAGGTCGGTCTCTTCGACGAGGACTTCGTCTCCTACTGCGAGGACGGGGACCTGAGCTTTCGTGCCCAGCTCGCTGGCCATCGTTGCTTCTACGTCCCCGACGCCGTCGTCTACCATATGGGAAGCGCCTCGACCGGCGGCAAGCGCAGCCCGACGGCGACCCGGCTGGGAACCCGCAATTCCTTTAGCCTGCTGGTGAAGAATCTGCCCCGCTCCGTGGTACCCCACATACTGCCTTTCTTCGTCGCTGGACAGCTCGCGCGCCTGCTCACCGCAGCGGCGACCGGTTCCTTGCGGGCGCACCTGCAGGGACTGGCAGGCGCGTGGCGCCACCTGCCGCTCATGCTCGGGAAACGGGCCGAGATACAGAAGAGGAAGAGGATCTCCGACGCCGAGGTTCGCAGGCTGCTCAAGGAGTCATCGCTCGCAGCGACGGCGAGCATCGCGCGCCGGCTGCGAGACAGAGTAGTGTCGCGATGAAGTTCTCTGTGCTCATCGTCAACTACGCCTCCTGGCCCTTCACCCTGCGTTGCATCCAATCATTGCGTGCGACGGGCAACGAGGACCTCGAGATCTTCGTCATCGACAACGATGATGTGCAGCCGCCCGAGCTTCCATCTTCTGTGCATTTGATCCGGAACAAAGAAAACGTCGGCTTCGCCCGCGCCCACAACAGGGGCATCGCCGCCTCGACAGGAGACATCGTCGTCCTCATAAACCCCGACACAATTATAGAGAAGGGCTTCTTCGAGCGCCTGGAGGGGTTCTTCGAGAAGAACCCGAAGGTCGGGATCTCGGGCCCCAAAATCATAGACTCAGATGGGGAACTACAGCTCTCTGCGCGGCGGGAGATCAACGCCCTCTCAGGGCTTCTCGGGCGCACCTCCCTCCTGACCCGCCTCTTCCCGAAGAGCTCGCTCGTGAAGAGCCAGTTCCCCGCCGTCACGGAAGGGACGAGCCCGACTCAGGTCGACTGGGTCTCCGGCGCGTGCATGGTCATCCGCAGGCAGACCCTGAGAGAGATCGGCCCCCTCGACGAACGCTTCTTTATGTACTTCGAGGATGCCGACCTCTGCCGCCGCGCCCGCGCAGCCGGGTGGCTGGTCTACTACCTGCCGCACGTCGAGATAATCCACCAGACAGGCGCAAGCAGCCTCAGCAAGCCGAGATCCATCTGGCGCCTCCACAAGAGCGCCTTCCTATACCATCGAAAGCACGGCGCACACGGTCCCTTCAGTCTCTACAGCGCGATGGTGCTCGCAGGACTGGCCCTCCGCGCGCTCGCGAAACTCGGGATGTCGTTGTTCGCGCGATAGGCGCAGCACGGTCACTACGGACTACTCTCTGCCGCTCCCTACCGGACGCAACTCCAGGAAGACGTGCTCGTGTTGCGGAGCAACCCTCCCGAGCACGAAGTGATAGAGACGGTACTGCCAGCCGTATTTCTCGTCTATCGCCCTGTCGGCGAGCTCCTCCTCGTCCTTGGCCATGAGGCGGGCCTCGGCCTCGACGCTGCTCCGTACTTTGGGCCTGCCGATGAAGTTGCTCGGCGTCAGGCTCACGCGCGGGTTGTTGCGGATGCGCTTGGCCTTGCCTGTCTGCATGCCGGTGAACACGTATGCCTTGCCATCCACGAGCGCGAACCAGACCGTTGTAGGTACTCCTTCCCCACTCCTGCGATACGTGACCATACGCACGTAGCGATAGCCTTCGAGCAACCCGAGCGAACCGCTCATTTCAGCCTCCCCTATAGTGAGGCAACGCTCCGTCGGGCATCTCTTTCAGCGGCGGGGCGGCGCGGTCTTTGTCGGAGAGGGCAGGGTCCTTTACAGGCCACTGTATCCCGATCTCGGGGTCGTTCCACAGGATGGACCCGTCGTACTCGGGGGCGTAGTAGTCGGTGCACTTGTAGGAGAAGAGCGCGGTCTCACCTGTCACGACGAAGCCGTGGGCGAAATCCGGCGGCACCCAGAACTGGCGCTTGTTCTCCGCTGATAAGGTCACGCCCGTCCATCCGCCGAAGGTCGGGGAGCCGACCCTGATGTCCACGGCC
>DASSJP010000172.1:0-3528 GCA_035691165.1 Rubrobacter sp. | reverse complement strand
CACCGGCGTAGACTCCGGAGTAGATCCAACCCCCGCACGCAGTCGAACCGTCGTCTTTTAGCTCGGCGAACCCGCCCACCGGCTCGCCGGTCTCGACCTTGTAACCGCTTACCTCCTTCAGGACGCTCTCGATGTCAGGCTCTTCGCGCTCGCCCTCCGTCGGATAATCCCAGGTCATCGCCCTTATGAGCCTGTCGCGGTGCTTCCTTGAGCCCTTGTACAGCTCCTTCATCCTGCGTCCCAGGTGGAAGACGAACCATGCGTCAGAGCGGGCCTCGCCCGGGGGATCTACGGCCTTGTCGTGCCACTGCAGCATGCGCTGGGTCTGGGTGAAAGAACCGTCCTTCTCCGCCACGAGCGCCATCGGGATAAAGAAGACCTCGGTGGCACACTCCTCGGGCTTCACGCCGTCCAACTTCCAGACGGTCGAGGTCTCGATCTCGTAGGCGTCGAGCACGACGAGGAAGTCGAGGTTCCTCAGGCCGTCGCGCGCGAGCTTCGCGTGCGGGCCGCCGACGGCGAGGTTCTGCCCGAAGATGAAGGCTCCCTTTACCATGCCATCCTTCATGTCCATGATCGTCGGGTAGTAGGAGTGGTCCCCCGAAAGACGCGGGAACTGGTCGAAGAGCGCGCCAGTCTCCGCGTCGAACTTCTCGCCGTACCAGGCCTTCATCTGGCTGGTTATGTACTTGGGAAAGTTCGACCACCAGCCGCTCTCAGCCGTCTCGTTCTCGACGTAGTCCTGCCACGTGTCGTGGTCTTTGTTGGTGTCCGGCATGGGCAGGTAGCCTGGGAGGATGTTGTAGAGGGTGGCGATGTCCGTCGAGCCCTGGATGGTCGCGTGCCCGCGCAGCGCCATGATGCCGCCGCCCGGGCGCCCGATGTTACCCAAAAGAAGCCACAGGATCGCCGCCGTGCGGATGACCTGCACGCCCTTGGAATGTTGCGTCCAGCCGACCGCGTAGCAGAGCGAAGAGGTCTTCTCGCGCCCCGAGTTCTCGGCCAGGGTCTTCGCGACCTCGATGAAAGCCTCCTTCGGGGTACCGCAGACCTTCTCGACCATCTCTGGCGTGTACCTGGCGAAGTGCCGTTTGAGGATCTGGAATACGCAGCGCGGGTGCTGCAGCGACATGTCGGTCGGGCGCGACATGCTAGGGTGCATCTCCCCGTGCTCGCCCTCGCCGGCCTCACCAACGATGCGGCCCTGGCTCCCGCCGACCGAGGCGTAGTCGATGGGGTGTCCCTCATAGCGCCAGCTCGAAGGGTCGTACTGCTTGCTCTCCTCGTCCCAGCCCGAGAACAGGCCGGAGGCGTCGGCGTCCTCGAACTCCTCCGTGATTATCGTGGCCGCGTTGGTGTAGATCTTGACGTACTCCTCGAAGTACTCCTCGTTCTCGAGTACGTAGTTGATCAGACCGCCAAGGAACACGATATCCGTGCCGGGCCTGAGTGGCGCGTAGATGTCGCACATCGCCGACGTGCGCGTGAAGCGCGGGTCTATGTGGATGAGCTTGGCGCCCTTCTGCTTGGCGATCATGGGGTGCCTGAAGCCGACGGGGTGGGCCTCGGCCATGTTGGAGCCTTCTATGAGGATGCAGTCTGCGTTCTGCAGATCCTGGAGGTTGGAGGTGGCCCCGCCCCTACCGTACGTGATGCCCAGACCGGGCACCGTGGAGCTGTGTCATATTCGCGCCTGGTTCGTAATCCGTACGAACCCTAAAGTGTGGAAGAGCTTGGTTATGAGGTAGTTCTCCTCGTTGTCAATCGTGGCGCCACCGATGGAGGCGACGGCCATGGAGCGGTTCAGCTTCTTGCCTTGCTCGTCCTTGTCTTCCCAGGTCTCCTCGCGGGCGTTCTTCACGCGGTCGGCGATCATGTCGAGTGCCTGATCCAGGGTCAGATGCTCCCACCGGTCCGAATAGGGCCTGCGGTACATGACCTTCGTCTTGCGGTGCGGCGAGACGTGCATCCCGAAGGTCGCAGACCCCTTGGGGCAGAGCGTGCCCGCGTTTACGGGGCTGTCGGGGTTCCCCTCGATGTCTATGATGCGCCCGTCGCGGTGGTAGACGAGCGTGGAGCAACCCACGGCGCAGTAGGGACAGACGCTCACGGTCTTCTGTACGCCATCGTCGGAAAGTCGAGACCTGATATCGCGGGTCGCCGGGCTTATAGGGTGCTTCACAGTCGTCCCGACGTGGTTCCGGATCTTCTTCCAGAGACCGTCTTTCTCCGTCACCTTGAAGAGCATACCTGACCCCTTCTGCGCGAATAGTTGTATTGTCCGGGTTTCCTCCCTTTTGGATTCTAACCTTATTCGCCCTGTCGCGAAACCATGACATAACTTACTATGCTGATATGTCGGCGTCCCGGATATGTAGGTTAAGTAGCTATCGTGTTGTACGGTTACGCAAGATATGGTACTTTCTTGGGACAACAACCGGGACGGCTTTGTGGGGGAAGGGAAAGGTGGTTGCTTGGTGATCTAGAGCTTCGCCACGTGCGAGAACGAGGTTCTTCCGCGCCGGCAGACGGATGTAAGCATATACGACACTTAATCTTCTCCGGCTAGACAGAAGGAGAGAATCAGCTTATGGCTGACAACAGGGTAGTGGTCTACAAGGGCCCCGGCGAGGTAGCGGTAGAGGACATCGAGTACCCGAAACTAGAAGTTCCTGGCGAGGTGGCTGACGCGATGGGGATGACCAGGGAGGCACCGCACGCCGTCATACTCAAGATCGTCTCTACCAACATCTGCGGCTCCGACCAGCACATGGTGCGCGGGCGGACGACAGCACCCGTCGGGCAGACGCTGGGGCATGAGATCACCGGCGAGGTCGTCGAGAAGGGCAACGACGTCCAGTTCATCGACGTCGGCGATATCTGCTCGGTTCCTTTCAACATCGCCTGCGGGCGCTGTAGGAACTGCAACGAAGGCAAGACCGGTGTCTGTCTCAACGTGAACCCGGCGCGCGCGGGCTCCGCCTACGGCTACGTAGATATGGGCGGCTGGATCGGCGGGCAGGCCGAGTACGTCACGGTGCCTTTCGCCGACTTCAACTTGCTCAAGTTCCCGGATAGGGATCAGGCGCTTGAGAAGATCCTCGACCTCACAATGCTCTCGGATATCTTCCCGACCGGCTACCACGGCGCATACACGGCGGGAACGACGACCGGCTCGACGGTCTACGTCGCCGGCGCCGGCCCTGTAGGACTGGCAGCGGCCTACTCGGCGCAGCTACTCGGCGCGGCGGTCGTCATCGTCGGCGACCTCAACGACGAGAGGCTGGCGCAAGCAAGATCTTTCGGCTGCGAGACGGTCAACGTCGGCGAGGACGCGGAGCTACCGGATCAGATCTCCGAGATCGTCGGTGTGCCCGAGGTCGATTGCGCGGTCGATGCGGTCGGCTTCGAGGCCTCCGCACGCCCCGGTGAAGAATCCCCGGCCGTGGTCCTCAACCAGGTCCAGACGATCACCCGCGCGGGCGGCGCTCTGGGTATTCCTGGCCTCTACGTGACCGGCGACCCCGG
>DASSJP010000171.1:0-2544 GCA_035691165.1 Rubrobacter sp. | reverse complement strand
TGATTCCTACTCACCTTCTTTGCGCGGCAGGAGGTTCTGGGCCTGTCCGTACAGGCGGGTTCGCAGGTCCTCGAAGGTAATGCCGTTGAGGGAGGGCAGTTCGAAGTCCTTTAACATCCTGGTGAGGACGCCGCCTCCTCCGAGCTCGATCCACTCCTCCACCCGCATCTTCGCCAGAGTCTCGACGACCTTGACCCAGCGCACAGGGGCGACCATCTGTCCTTTGAGCGCCTCCTTGACGGCTTCGGCACTCGTGAGCACCGCGCCGTCCATGGCGCTGACCATGGGGACCTGCGGCACATGGAACTCGACGGAATCGAGGACAGCGCGCATCTTCTCGCCTGCCGCGGCCACGTACGGAGAGTGGGCGGCGAATGAGACTTTCAGCGGGATCTTGCGTCCCCGGATCTTCGAGACAGCATCCCCGAGGGCGTCGCGCAGCCCTGAGACGACCGTCTGGCGCGGGGAGTTGTAGTTGGCGACGACCGGGCCGTCGGGTCCGCCTAGTGCTTTCTCGACCTCGGCCGGGTCAGTCCTGAGGATGGCGACCATCCCGCCAGGATTCTCTTCAGCGGCCTCGGCGAGGAAGTGATCTCGTTGCGCCACCAGCCAGAGGCCGGTCTCGAAGTCGAAGCAACCAGCCGCGTAGGCCGCGCCGTACTCCCCTAGCGAGTGCCCGGCCACAACGTCGGGACGCACCTTCAGGATGCGGCTCTCGTCGGCGTCGCGGACCGCATGGGCGAAGATCTTGACCTGGTCGGGGATGCGCTCACCGACGACCCGCTGGATCTCCGGCACCATCTCAGGTGCGAGATCCGGCGCACCACCGCCCTGTCCCGGAAATACGAATGCTCTCATCTCTGCTTTTCAGTCCTCTGTTACACTCGGAAACACAACCCTACCCCAAAGGCGTAGAGGAGCTTTTGTACCACAAGTATGCGATTTTTGATAGTGCTCTGACGACGCTCGGAGCGCCGCCTACCTCGTTTCGAGATCCCGGCGCACCTGTTCGTACTCGTCCCTGCCGATCTCACCACGAGCGTACCGCTCGACACCCTTCTTGCCCGCGTCGCGGAGGCCGGCACCCACAGCCCACCGCACGATAAAGTACATCGCGATGAGCGGCAGGACCACCATCAAGCCACCAAACAGTAATCCTAAAGGTTGGACGCCGGAGATAGAGAGGACGACAACCAGTAACGTAAAGGCGATGGCTCCGATCAACGCATTTCTGGACCCCAGGTTTGGAAGGACACACTCCTTCCGCTTCCCGTGTACGCACTCTACCGGCTACGGCGCCACGACACGCAATGCTCCTGGTAGCACCCGCGCCCGGAAGTGGCGGGTGTTCACGAGCATCTCGCCGTCTACGTGCGCCGGGACTTCCTTGGAGAGCTCTATCTCGACCTCCCGCGCGCGTGCCGTGTGCACCTTCGGACGCTTCGAGAGCGTACCCCTGAGCGCCGAAGGTATGAGCCGCATGACTTCGGCCCGGTTCACCTCATCGGACCAGATCACATCGAATAGACCGTCGTCCAGTACCGCCTCCGGCGTGAGCCTGAACAACGAGCCGTACGTGGTGCCTATGGCCACAGCGACGAGTATGGTTTTGCTCTCGACGACTTCGCCGTCGAGTACGAGCCTGGCCTCGTGGCACCGGAAATCCTTGAGTAACCGTCCCACCGACCACAGGTACCGGCCCGTCCCTCCGAGATATGACGGCGCCTCCTCGACGCCGGCCGCGACCTCAGCGTCGAAGCCGATCCCGAGTCCGTTGTTGAACGGAACCCCGTTGACCTCTCCCGTGTCCACGACACGTACTTTTCCCCCGACGAGTATCTCAAGCGCCCGCCGGAGACCGGTGCCCACCCCGAGAGCCTTGACGTAGTCGTTGCCGCTACCGGCCGGCAGCACGCCCATGATCCGACCCGTCATGGCGCACGCCGCAGCCACCTCATGTACCGTCCCGTCTCCACCGACCGCCACCACAGGAACGTCCTCGGGCAGCCTGCCGACGATGGTGCCAGCCTGGCCAGGTCCTTCCGTAAGGTGCCAGATCGGACACACCCCCCGCTCCTCCAGAAACCGCGAGACGAACGCCCGCCGCCCACCCGCCCGCCCCTTGCCGGCCGACGGGTTGAGGATAAGATGCGCCTCTCCACCACCGAAAACCACAGCCGAAAAATACCAGAAACGCAACCCAGCAGCCCCGATCGGAGGATCATTCAGGCTCTACTTGAGATATAGACTACGACGAAAGGTAATGCTTGTTCACCAGGCATGGGAAGGTACTCCAGGGACATGAGCCTATCGCGTGGACGCAAAGACGGGCATAGAAGTATCCTGCAAATACTCCTTTGCGGGTAAAACACAGCGCGGGCCGACCTCGATGGACCTCCGGAAGGTTGTCGGAGGTCCTTGCCACTATGGACTTTCGATGCATATAGAGCTAAAGTTCAGGTACAGAGCATCTTCGTGCTTCGGGTGAGAGTCGCGCAGATGTGGGAAAGGAGTACAATACTGGTCCACATGGCTGATCTGGTC
>DASSJP010000170.1:0-3989 GCA_035691165.1 Rubrobacter sp. | reverse complement strand
CGCTCTTCGAGAAGACCCTCTGGGCCGCGCCGACACCCTTGCCGAGCTCGACGGGGTAGTCGAGGGACTCAAGCGCGAGTTCCGTAGCAGCTATGGTGGCGATGATGTCGAACGCGTCGAAGTAACCGCAGTGCCCGATGCGGAAGATCCTACCCGCCATCTCGCCCTGCCCACCGGCGACCTGTATGCCGTGCTCGCGGAAGACCGTGCGCACGAGCTGCTTGCCGTCTATGCCGTCGGGCACCCACGCTGCGGTGACGGCCGAGTTGGGGTCCTCGTCGGGACCGAAGAGCTTGAGCCCCATGCCCTTGATGCCCTCTCTGGAGGCCCTGCCCAGCAACACGTGCCGCTCGAAGACGTTCTCGACGCCCTCGTCTATGAGCTGCTGCAACGCGACGTCGAGCTGGATGATGAGGCTCACGGCAGGGGTCCACGCCGTCTGCGCGGGGTCCTTCTCGTAGGCCTTCTTCGCGGCCGTCCAGTCGAAGTAGAAACGAGGCATCCTCGACTCCTCGTGCATCCGCATGGCCCGCTCGCTGACGCTGACGAACCCGAGCCCAGGCGGTGTCATGAGCGCCTTCTGCGAGCCTGCCACGACCACGTCGACGCCCCACTCGTCCGTCCTCAAGGTACAGGCCCCCAGGCCCGAGACCGCGTCAACGATCGTCACGACGTTCGAAGCGGCCTTCGCGAAGCCCTCGATGTCGTTGACGGTGCCTGTAGAGGTCTCGGAGAGGACGCAGATGGCGGCTTTGATCTCAGGGTCGTTCGCCAGAGCATCGGCGACCTCTTCATTGTCCGCCTTCTCGCCCCAGTCGTACTTGAGCTCGGTTACCTCGAGGCCGAAGGCCCTGCTCATCTTGACCCATCGTCCACCGAAGTTCCCGTTGTTAACTACGAGGACCCTGTCCCCCGGCGAGAAGAGGTTCTGGATGGCGCCCTCGAATGCGCCGGTCCCGCTCGCAGCGTAGGTAAAGATGTCGTTTTCGGTGAGGAAGACCCGCTTCAGGTTCTCGTTCACCCTGGTGAATACCTCGCCGAACTCCGGCGTGCGGTGGTGGATCACGGGCAGCGCCCCTGCGGCGGAGACTTCAGGTGGTATAGGAGTCGGGCCTGGCGACATAAGACGGTATTTGTGCAACATGGGTTGGGAGGCTTCCTCTCTTGCAGCGTACAACTAGTGCCTATTCTATAAACTATCGCTCCAGATGGCTACATGATGGCGCAGCTAATTTACAAAGTGTTGCTTTTAGCCTGGCAAGGAGCGTCGCGAGATCTCGTTGGCTCAGTCGACCAGGGCCGAGAGCTCCGTGCGAACCCTGTCGAACTCTTTACTCAGCGACTCCAGAATACCGGCGGCGGTTGACAGATCGTCCGATTCGCCGGCCTGTTCGAGGTCGAGGCACAGCCTTGACATCTGCCTGGCTCCCATGTTGCCAGCGCTACCTTTCAGGGTGTGCGCGATACGCTTCAACGTCTCGGCGTCGCCGTTCTCTATCGCTTCGTGCAGGTCGCCGAGCCGCCGGGGGATCTCTTCGACGAACATCTGGGTAAGCTCCGAGAGAAGGTCAGAATCCCCGAGCTCGCGCAGGTTCGCTATGACGGTGTGATCCAGGCCAACCTCCATCACCTCGTGTGGGGAGAAACTACCACCGTGTTGTAACGTGGCGTCCTCTCGCGAGATCCACTTTTGCAGCACGGTCTCGAGATCCTCGGGCTTGACGGGCTTCGGGAGATAATCGTCCATGCCGGCATCGAGGGCCCTTTCCCTATCTCCCTTCATGGCGCCGGCTGTAAGGGCGACTATCGGCGTGCGGACTCCTCTTTCGCTCTCGCGCCTGCGAATCTCTGCGGTGGCCTCGTAGCCGTCCATCTCGGGCATGTGACAGTCCATGAGCACGGCCGCATAGGGTACGCGCAGGAGAGCTTCTACGGCCTCCAGGCCGTTTGCGGCCACGTCCACGCGGTAACCAAGGCTCTCGAGCATCTTCACCGCCACCTTCTGGTTGACGGCGTTGTCCTCGGCGAGGAGCAGGCGTGCGCGCACACGCGCCCTCTCCTCACCGATCGTGTGCCTGGTGACGAGGGGCACCTCGCTTTCCCCGGTCCCCTCTTTGGAGCCCGTAACCGTGGCTATGGCATCGTAGAGGTGAGACTGCCTCACCGGTTTGGTCAGGTAAGCATCGATGCCGGCGCGCCTCGCTCTAGCTGCGTCACCGCGCACGCCAACGGAGGTGAGCAGGATCAGGCGTGTGGAACAGATGGTGGCGTCTTCCTTGATCGTGCGTGCCAGCTGTATGCCGTCCACGCCAGGCATCTGCATGTCCAGGATCGCCACGTCGTAGGGTTCCCCGTTCTCGGCTGCGAGACGCAGCAGCTCCAGGGCCCCCTGCGCGTCCCCGGCCATCCCGTTTCTCATATTCCAGGAGACGACGAGCTGGTGCACTATCTGGCGGTTGGTGGCGTTGTCGTCAACGACGAGTACGCGCAGGTCCCCGAGGTCGGGATGAGGTCTCCGAAGACGCCCCGCCGCCTCTGGTTGGGTGGCGAAGGGCACCTCGAACCATAACGTGCTGCCCTCACCCGGCTCGCTCTCCACGCCCATCTCTCCCCCCATCAGCCTCACGAGCTGCCTGGAGATGGAGAGCCCCAGCCCCGTGCCTCCGTAGCGGCGGGTGGTGGAGGCATCCGCCTGGGTGAAGGACTGGAACAGGCGTACCTGCTGCTCCGGCGTCATGCCGATTCCTGTGTCTGTGACGGAGAAGCGCACCACGGAGATATCGTGGGGCTCCTGGGAGAGTCCGACCCGCACCACGACCTCGCCCTTCTCGGTGAACTTGATGGCGTTGCTCATGAGGTTCGTCAGAACCTGGGTGAGGCGGCCGGGGTCGCCTCTCAACACATCCGGCACGTCGTAGGTGATGAGGTTCGCTAGCTCCAGGCCCTTCGCGTGTGCCCGTTCGGCGAACAGGTCGAGGGCTTCTTCCACGGTGTTGCGCAGGTCGAAGTCTATGACCTCTAGCTCCATCATCCCCGCCTCTACCTTGGAGAAGTCCAGGATGTCGTTGATGATCGTAAGCAGGTGATCTCCCGACGTGCGGATCGTCTCGGCGTACTCCTGTTGCTCTTCTGAGAGCGGGGTGTCGAGTAGCAGCCCGGTCATACCTATAACGCCGTTCATTGGGGTTCTTATCTCGTGCGACATAGTAGCCAGGAACTCGCTCTTGGCCCGGTTGGCGGTCTCGGCTTCGTTTCTGGCCATCTCCAACCCGCTGACGGCGTCCGCGAGCTGCGCCGTGCGTTCCCTGACACGCTCCTCCAGGGTCTCGTTCAGGCGCCTGATCTCCTCCTGTGCCCGCTTGCGCTCGGCTATCTCCCTCTGGGCTTCTTCGTAGAGCCTGGCGTTATCCACCGCCAGGGCGGCCCTGCGGGCGATCTCTTCGGCCAGCTCGAGGTCGGCCTCTTCGTACCGGCGCCATCTCTCTGTCGAGACGAGCGTAATCGCCCCGAGGGCGCGCTCGTGTAGCCTCATCGGAACGATCATCGCCGACGTAAAGCCGATCTCGCGCATGATGCGGAGGTGTTCTTCGTCCCTGGCAGCGGCTTCGAGCATCTCTTCGGTAATCTCGGGGTGGAACTCGGGGCGGCCTGTGCGCATCACTTCGGGCAACCCGCTGGTGGCGTCGGGGTCCGAAGGATATCTCTCCTGAAGCTCTTGCGCCCACCGGATCTTCTGGGGATCCTTGTGTGCGATCGCCACACGCTCCAGTACGCCGTTCTCGGCGAGCACGTCCACGGCGCACCAGTCGGCCAGGTCGGGCACGGACAGGTGTGCGACGGACGAGAGGGTGGCGCGATAATCGAGCAAGGCGGAGAGCTCGGCGCTGGCCTCGGCAAGGAAGCGCTGCGCCTCCTCTGTCCTCTTGCGCTCGGTAATGTCGCGCACGACGCCCGTCATTCGCACGGGGTTGCCCTGCTCGTCGCGCTGG
>DASSJP010000169.1:0-8833 GCA_035691165.1 Rubrobacter sp. | reverse complement strand
CGGTATTCGTCCTGTTCCTCCAGGTATTGCGGTTGTGGGATAACGAGGTTTACAAGGTTTCGCGGACCAGCATAGAATGCGCTCGACTGAGGAGGTCCTGTTTAGTGTTCGAAGCGAGAGACGCAGGACGGCTCGCAACCTTCGAAGACCGGAGAATGTGGCGATTGCTCCTCGCGCGGCTACATCCTGACGCCGGGGGGGATCACGACCTGTTCGCGTTCGCCTGCGCCATAAGGGACGAAATGTCAGGCGGAAGCCGCACTCTACGGGACACCGCAAGCGAGGACAGCGCGGAAGACCAGGTAGCCCCCTTTCTTCGGACGTGGCAGGAGGCGATGGGCCAATGGTCCTCCAGTAATCGCGACGCCATGAACAACTTCTGGAAGAGCTAAAGGTGTTGCGGAAAATCACTTCCGCAACACACGCTTTCAGCCTATTTTCTGCTGATTGCTTTTGCGGCTATTGCTGGTTCTGTTGCTGACCCTGTTGCTGCTGTTGCATACTCTGGATCAGGTTCCAGATCAGATCTCCCGCTTCGCGCTGCATCTGGATAACTTCGCCCTGGTCCGGGTTGTTGAGCTCAAGGAAGCTCTGGACCTTCCTGATGTCGGTCAATGCATGACCCAGCAACTGCACGGGACTCACCTGCTGCTCTTGTTGCTGACCCTGGCCCTGCTGTTGCTGGCCTTGCTGTTGCTGCTGATTGCCCTGCGTCATCGCGACCTCCTGACACGCGTTCCCTTTCGACGTCCATCCTATGCATGTGTATACCCCGTACGCGTCGAAGTAAGCACGGAGCATACCTTAGCGGGCGCCCTGGTAAGTTTATTTACGGGGTAGGAGGGGCATGACAGACAAATAGCGAGACGTTTTGTAGGGTCGAGACCTTATGTGAAACTAGAAGGACCGAAGCGCAACGGGAGGAGCGTCCAGCGGTGGAAGGGGACAGGCGCACGAACGGGGAGGAAGAGTACGCCGCCGGCACCACGGAGGACCGCGGGGAGAGCGTTGGGGACCCCGACGTACAGCTGGACGTACCCAAGCTCAACGTCGAAGAGATCGACCTCGAGGTCGAAGATCTGCAGGTTCGTGTAGCTTTCCTGGCCGAGCTTGCGGACCTGGTGAAGATCAACGTCGGCCTCGACGCTGAGGTACGCGAGGTGAAGCTGCAGATCAAAGGCGTCGAAGCCCAGGCCCAACTGAAGGCCCGCCTGGACAACGTCAGGGCAATCTTCAGCGAGGTTCTGTCCTCCCTGCAGCACAGCCCACAGTTCTTCCGCCAGGCGTTGGGACCTGTAGACCAGACGACCGAGACTCCAGAAGGGACGACCCGGGATACCGAGGTCGCGGATGAGACCGTCGATACCTCGGCTCCTTCGGATGACGGGGTTACGGAAGAACCCTTTGAACCTGAGGCGACGGAAGCCGCCAGGAAGAAGGCCAGGGACCTTGGCGTTGACCTCTCGGGCGTCGATGGCACGGGCTCGGGTGGTCGCATCCTGGTCAGGGACGTCACGAAGGCCGCGAAGGGATAACCTACCCTCCCCCAGCGGGTACAATCAGGAGGAGTGGAAGGAGAAGTCCCGTGGCGAACAAGTTTTTCAAGCAGACCTCGGCTGAGATCCTCTCCGACTTGCTCTCCGACGCGCGCGTGAAGCGCGTCAGGGAGTACGTGCAGGGCGAGGAGTTCAAGGCCGACCGTGAACGCATCCGTCGCGACGCCGCAGAGCGCCTGAAGGACATCCGCGAACGCTACCGCGGAAGACGGCGCGACCCGGAGACCGCAGCCCGCGAGAGGGAGCTCACCCTGCGCCTGGCCGAGGTAGAGGCAGAGTCCGCCGACCTGCGCATCCAGCTCTCCGAGCTGCTCGAGGAAGAGGAGAAGTTGCGCAGCGCGCTCGACGAACTGTAGGGCGGCACTTCGGGAGGCTTGACCTCCCGAAGTGCCGAGGCTTCACGCATCAGGACGCTCCGGCCTTCGGCCTCCACTCTCAGGTATCAGCTCTTTCCGGTTTCATCTGGGCTTATTTCTGACGACGCCCACCACCGTTTCTCGCGGATCGGTCGAAACGTAGGACCAGCGACTCCCCCGCCGGCGCGGGTCCTGCTCGCGTCAAGATCCTGAAACCTCATTTTCCAGAAGCCTTACCAGGTACTAGTATGCAACAGGATTGCTACGCACTTGTGCTTTGCTGGCAATTCGTGTAAAAATAGGCGCTCCGCACCCTGGACGCCATAGGAGACGATTTGTTGACCCCTGGAGCCGGACTTTACGACCCTGTGTACGAACACGATGCTTGCGGGCTCGGGTTCGTAGCGAGGATCGACGGGCGCCGGACGCGGGAAACGGTCGAGGAGGGCCTCGAGGTCCTGCACAACCTGGAGCACAGGGGCACGACGGGGAGCGACCCGGAGACGGGTGATGGGGCAGGCATACTTACCCAGATCCCCGACGACTTCTTCCGCAAGGAGTGCAAGGAACTCGGCATCGAACTACCTCCCTCCGGCAGCTACGGGGTGGGCATGCTCTTCGAGTCGGCTGAGGGGCTAGGCTGCGAGGGCAAGCTCGCTGAGATCTGCGCCGAGGAGGGCCATGATCTACTTGGCTTCAGGGACGTTCCCGTCGTGCCCGATGCGGTCGGCAAGGTCGCGCGCAGCGTCATGCCGCGCATCCGGCAGTTCTTCATAGCCCGACGCGGCGGGGACGAGGCGGCTTTCGAGCGGAAGCTCTACGTCATCCGGCGCCGGTTGCACAATGCCGTCCAGGATTCGCACGGCTGCTACGTGGTCAGCCTCTCCTCCAAGACGGTCATCTACAAGGGACTGTTGAAAGGCCAGCAGTTGTCGAGATTCTATCCCGACCTCGGGGATACCGCGTTCGCGAGTGCGATCGCGCTCGTCCACGAGCGGTTCTCGACGAACACCCTGGGGAGCTGGGAGCTCGCGCACCCTTACCGCTACATCGCCCACAACGGTGAGATCAACACGATAAGGGGCAACGTCAACTGGATGCGCGCCCGCGAGAGCCGACTGCGTTCGGAGCTTTTCGAAGATGACCTCGCGAAGCTCTCGCCCGTCATCATCCCCGGCCAGAGCGACTCGGCCGCCTTCGACAACGCCCTGGAACTCTTGCACCTGGCAGGGCGGAGCTTGCCGCACGCGGTCTCAATGATGATCCCCGAGGCGTGGGAGAACGACGAGCTGATGGACCCCGAGCGCCGCGCCTTCTACCAGTACCACAACGCCCTAATGGAGCCGTGGGACGGTCCCGCTGCGGTCGCATTTACCGACGGGCGACTCATCGGCGCGACCCTCGACCGGAACGGGTTGCGTCCTGCGCGTTACTCAGTCACCAGAGATGGACGTGTCATCATGGCCTCCGAGGACGGGGCTTTGAGGGTGCCGGCTGAGGACGTGATCGAACGCTGGAGGCTGCAGCCGGGCAAGATGCTCGTCGTCGATACCGAGCGCCACGAGCTGTTGCACGATGAGGACGTCAAGAAGCCGCTGTTCAGGAGGCAGCCGTATCGGGAATGGCTCGAAGAAGGTGAGATCCACCTGAACGAGCTCCCCAAGCCGAACGCCGACCCGCGCGACGAACCGGCGTCGCTCCTGGAGCGGCAGCGGGCTTTCGGCTATACCATCGAGGACCAGCGCATACTTCTCGCCCCGATGGCCCAGAACGGCAAGGAGCCCGACGGTTCGATGGGCACGGACACGCCTCTGGCCGTTCTCTCCGAGAGGCCGCAGCTCCTGTTCTCGTACTTCAAGCAGCACTTCGCGCAGGTCACCAATCCCCCGATAGACCCCCTGCGCGAGGAGCTCGTCATGTCGCTCAAGATGAGCCTCGGGCCCGAGCAGAACCTCTTCGACGAGACCCCGCGGCACTGCCGGAGGATCCTCATCGACCAGCCCATCCTTACGGCGGCGGAGCTCTCCAAGATCCGGCACATAAGTTCGGGACCTTCTGCTTCGACGACCCTGAGCACGCTCTTCCCTGTCTCCTCCGGCGAGGAGGGGATGGAGCAGGCCCTGGACCGGTTGTGCGAGAAGGCCGAGAGCGCGGTGAAGGGCGGGTCCGCGGTCCTGGTCTTGAGTGACAGGGGCGTGAACGAGACGCAGGCCCCGATCCCGAGCCTCCTGGCTACGGCGAGCGTTCATCACCACCTGGTGCGGGCCGGTATCAGGACGGCCACGACGCTCGTCGTGGAGACCGCGGAGGCGCGGGAGATCCACCACTTCGCCCTCCTCGTCGGGTACGGCGCGACCGCCGTGAACCCGTACCTCGCCTTCGAGACGATTGAAGAGCTCGCAGGCTCGCACCTCATGGAGGGCGTGAGCCCCGAGGAGGCCGCGAAGAACTACGTCAAGGCCGTGGGCAAGGGCTTGCTCAAGGTCATCTCCAAGATGGGCATCTCGACGCTGTTTTCGTATTGTGGGGCCCAGATCTTCGAGGCAGTCGGGTTGAATCAGGAGATCATAGACAGGTGCTTCACGGGCACGGCCTCGCGCGTCGGCGGCGTGGGAATGGACGCTTTAGCGCGCGAGACGCTGGAGCGGCACAGGAACGCTTTCTACGCGGTCGAGGACAACGCGGATGAACTCGAGATCGGGGGCGAGTACCAGCTCAGGGCGCAGGGACAGTACCATCAGTGGAACCAGTTGAGCATCCCTCCCCTCCAGCGCGCCGTCAAGACGGGGAGCTTCGAGACCTTCAAGGAGTTCACCAGACACTTCGACGAACACAGCGCGCGCTTCGCCAACCTGCGCGGCCTCTTCGATTTCCAGGAGAACCCCATTCCCATAGACGAGGTCGAGCCCGCGAAGGAGATCGTCAAACGCTTCGTAACGGGCGCGATGTCTTTCGGCTCCATCTCGAAGGAGGCCCACGAGACGCTCGCCATCGCCATGAACCGCATCGGCGGGAAGTCCAATACAGGAGAGGGCGGCGAAGACCCGACGCGCTTCACCCCCGACCCGAACGGAGACAACCGCCGCAGCGCCGTCAAGCAGGTCGCGAGCGGACGCTTCGGCGTCACCACAGAGTACCTCGTCAACGCTGATGTATTGCAGATCAAAATGGCCCAGGGGTCGAAGCCAGGCGAGGGTGGCCAGCTCCCGGGACATAAGGTGTCCGAGGACATAGCGAAGGTCCGCTACTCGACGCCGGGCGTCGGCCTCATCTCCCCCCCGCCACACCACGACATCTACTCGATCGAGGACCTCGCGCAGCTCATCCACGACCTGAAGAACGCGAACCCCCGCGCCGACGTGAGCGTGAAGCTCGTCGCCGAGGTCGGGGTCGGGACGGTCGCCGCAGGCGTTGCCAAGGCGAAGGCCGACCACATCACGATCTCAGGCCACGATGGAGGGACTGGAGCTTCTCCGCTATCGTCGATCAAACACGCAGGATTGCCGTGGGAGCTCGGTCTCGCGGAGACGCAGCAGGTCCTCGTCCAGAACGACCTGCGAGGGCGAGTGATCCTCCAGACCGACGGGCAGCTCAAGACGGGCCGCGACGTGGTTGTGGCCGCCCTTCTCGGAGGCGAGGAGTTCGCGTTCTCGACGGCGCCGCTGGTTGCGACGGGCTGCATCATGATGCGCGTCTGCCACCTGAACACGTGTCCCGTCGGCATCGCGACGCAGGACCCGGAGCTTCGGAAGCGTTTCACGGGCACGCCCGAGCACGTCGTCAACTACTTCTTCTTCCTCGCCGAGGAGGTGAGGGAGCTGATGGCCGGGATGGGCTTCCGCACCTTCGAGGAGATGGTCGGACGCTCGGACATGCTGAAGATGCGCGAGGCCATCGAGCACTGGAAGGCCAGCGGCGTAGACCTCTCGGCCATACTGCACCGCCCTGACGCGCCCGAGGGCGCGGCTCTCAGCCACTCCGAGCGGCAGAACCACAGGCTCGACAAGTCCATGGACAACGAGCTGATCGAGAAGTGCATGCCGGCCCTTGAAGACGGCGAGGAGGTCCGTTTCGAGCACCAGATCACGAACACCAGCCGCACGGTCGGCGGGATGCTCTCGGGTGAGGTCGCCCGTCGCTACGGCAACGACGGCCTTCCCGACGGCACGGTCCGCATAGACTTCCACGGCGTCGCAGGCCAGTCTTTCGGCGCGTGGCTCGCGCGCGGCCTGACCTTCACCCTCGAAGGCACGACCAACGACTACGTCGGCAAGGGCCTGTCGGGTGGAAGGCTCGCCGTCTTCCCTTCGCGGCTCGCTGCATACAAGCCGACCAGGAACGTCGTCGTCGGCAACGTGGCGCTCTACGGGGCGACGGGCGGGGAGGCGTACTTCAGGGGCTTCGCTGGGGAGCGCTTCGCCGTCAGGAACTCGGGCGCCCACACCGTCGTCGAGGGCGTCGGCGACCACGGCTGCGAGTACATGACGGGCGGGGTCGTCGTTGTGCTCGGTGAGACCGGCCGCAACTTCGCCGCCGGAATGAGCGGCGGCGTCGCGTTCGTGCTTGATGAAGAAGACCGCTTCGGGAGCCTGTGCAACATGGACATGGTCGGCCTCGAAGCAGTCGAGAGCGAGGAGGACATCGAGCTCCTTCACGGTATGGTCGAGCGGCACATGGAATGGACAGGGAGCGAGCGGGCGCGGCGCGTCCTTGAAGAGTGGGACGAGGTGTTGCCCAAGTTCGTGAAGGTGATGCCGCACGACCTCAAGAGGGTATTGCGAGAGCGGCAGGAGGCAGAACTGGAGGTGGCGAGCTAGTGGGAGACCCGAAGGGCTTCCTCAAGATCGGGCGCAAGCCCACCCCGAAGCGGACCGTCGAGGAGCGCGTCCAGGACTACCGCTACGTCTACGAGCCGATGCCTGACGATGAGCTGAAAGGCCAGGCTTCGCGCTGCATGGACTGCGGCGTGCCTTTCTGCAACACGGGCTGTCCCCTCGGCAACCTCATCCCCGACTGGAACGACCTCGTCTACCGCGAGCACTGGAAGCAGGCCATAGACCGCCTGCATCAGACCAACAACTTCCCCGAGTTCACGGGCATGCTCTGCCCCGCCCCGTGCGAGGCCGCGTGCGTCCTCGCCATCAACGACAAGCCGGTCACGATCAAGGAGATAGAGCTCTCCACCATCAACAGGGCGTTCGAGGAGGGATGGGTCGTCGCCAGGCCAACACCGGCGGAGAAGCGGACCGGCAAGAGGGTCGCCATCGTAGGGAGCGGTCCTGCCGGGCTCGCCGCTGCGCAGCAGCTCAACTGGGCAGGGCACACCGCCGTCGTCTTCGAGAAGGACGATAGGATCGGTGGCCTCCTCAGGTACGGTATCCCTGACTACAAGATCGAAAAGTGGGTCGTTGACCGCCGTATCGCCATCATGGAAGAAGAAGGCGTCGAGTTCCGCACCAACGCCCACGTAGGCGAGGACCCGACCACTGAGGAGCTGAAGAGCGAGTTCGACGCCATCGTCCTCGCCGTTGGCGCCCTGCAGGGACGCGACCTCGACGTTCCTGGCCGCGAGCTCGACGGCATCCATCTGGCGATGGACTACCTCGTACAGCAGAACAGGAGGGTGGCCGGGCTCCCGACGAACGCCGAAGTCGAGATCTCCGCCAGAGGCAAGAACGTCGTCATCCTCGGCGGCGGCGACACGAGCGCCGACTGCCTGGGGAACGCCCACCGCGAGGGTTGCGCCTCGGTGAGGGTACTGACCCATGGCCCCCGTCCGCCCGAGAACCCCGACCACCTCACCTGGCCCGACTGGCCCTTGATCCTGCACACCTACCCGGCGCACGAGGAGGGCGGCGAGCGCGGCTTCTCCGTCGCCGTCAAGGGATTCTCCGGCTCGAACGGTCACGTCGAGAGGATGCACGCCGTCGAGACCGAGCGCACGAACGGCAAGACCGTCCCCAAAGAGGGCACAGACTTCGAGATAGAGACCGACCTCGTGCTCCTCGCCATCGGCTTCACGGGCCCTGTGAAGGATCGCTTCATGCAGGAGATGGACCTCGGTTACACAGACCGCGGCGCCATCCACTCCGAGAACGGATTCGGCACGAAAGAGCCTGGCACCTTCGTCGCTGGCGACGCCAAACGCGGCGCCTCCCTCATAGTGTGGGCCATCGCCGAAGGCCGCAAGGCCGCGAGACAGGCCGACGAGTACCTGATGGGCCGCAGTTTACTGCCTGGATAGAGTCCGTCCTGGATCAGGGGGATGGGAACCGGATGTTCCCCGCGTACACTCAACCTACTGATGATGTGCGTCAGGAAAGGGGACGGATGGTCGGCAAAGTCAACCCCGTACCGGAGGGTTTCCACACCGTTACGCCTTACGTTACGATCAAGGGGGCGGCGGATGCGATCAGGTTCTACGAGGAAGCGTTCGACGCCAAGGAGATCTTCCGCTGGGCTGACCCGGACGGACGTATCAGGCACGCCGAGGTTGTGATCGGCGACTCGCCGGTCATGCTAACGGATGAGTCGCCCGAGTTCGGCATGAGCGGTCCGCAATCGCTGGGCGGCTCGCCTGTGCACATGTTCCTCTACGTCGAGGACGCGGACGCGGTGTTCAACCGGGCCATCTCGGCGGGAGCGACCGAGTTGATGCCGGTCGAGGATAGTTCCGACGGCGACAGGCGCGGCGGGGTGACAGGCCCTTTCGGGCACGTGTGGTACATCGGCACGCACGTCGAGGACATCTCCCGCGCGGAGCCGCAGAAGCGATACGACGAATTGGCCGGGCGGCAGCAACCGGCATAGCCGCCAGGCATGGAAGCTAGCAGAGGCCCGATTCGGTCGCCGTGAAGCCCTCGTCCTCGGGCGACTTCAGCCAGGATCTGACAGATGAAACCTGATAACTACCTTGATACT
>DASSJP010000168.1:0-6862 GCA_035691165.1 Rubrobacter sp. | reverse complement strand
TCGGCGGCAGTTTTTACTCCATCCACATGCTGCCGCCGTTGTGGCAGAAGATCACCCTCTTCAATCCTGTTGTGTACCTGATCAGCGGCTTCCGCTGGAGCTTCTACGGGCTCGCCGACGTGAGCGTCGGCGTTAGCCTGGGCATGACGCTCTTCTTCCTGGCAGTGTGCATGACGACGGTGTGGTGGATCTTCAAGTCGGGCTACCGACTGAAGGCGTAGTCAGAGCTCCTACGAAGCAGCCAGAAGCTCGCGCTGCACGTCGAGCATCCGCCGGTACGTCCCATGCCTGTTTTCGAGCTCTTCGTGCGCACCGCGCTCGACGATCCTTCCCGCGTCCAGCACCAGGATTTCATCCATCTCCTCCATACGCACGAGCCTGTGGGTGATGACGAGGGTCGCGCGGTCCCGCATCAGATCGTAGACGGCATCGAGCAACTCGCGCTCCGTCACCGGGTCCAGGTTGGCCGTCGGCTCGTCCAGCACGAGCAGGGGAGCGTCCTTCAGCAACGTCCTGGCGATGGAGAGACGCTGCCGCTCGCCGCCCGAGAGCTTGAGCCCCTGTTCACCGAGCGGGCTGTCCAACCCATTCGGCAGACGCTCCACGAGGCTGGAGAGTCGGGCCTGTTCAACGACACTGTGCAGTTCGGCGTCGGTCGCCTGCGGTCTCGCAAGAAGCAGGTTGGCGCGCAGAGTTTCGTTGAAGATGTGGGTATCCTGGGAGACGACCCCGATCAGGGCTCTCAAGTCGTCCTGGGCGTACCCGCGCACGTCGTGGGAGCCGACGATGATCCTACCCGAAGTCGGGTCCCAGAAGCGCAGGATGAGGCCGGCAACTGTGCTCTTGCCCGCACCGCTCGGGCCGACCATTGCGACCCGTTTGCCAGGCTCCATGGTGAACGAGATGTCTTCGAGGACGGGCGGTCCGCCGGGCTCGTAGCGGAAACTAACACGTTCGAAGACGAGCTTGTGGTCCTCGGGTATATGGAGCGGTTCTGTCGCGTTTCTAACCTCGGGCTCTGCGTCCACGATCTCAAAGAGGCGTTCGCCTGCCGCGACGGAACGCCCGAGGAACTGGAAGGCGGTACCGAGAGGCTGCACGGCCTCGAAGCTGCCGAGGACCACGAGCGCCAGGAAGGCCAGATACACGCCCCGAACCTCTCCTGCGGCAACCAGTGGGATCGCCAGTACGAGCACCGCGAGCATAGCGAGGTTCATCATCAGGTCGCCGAGGGCATCATGGAGTCCGGTTATGAACGCCATCCGCCCCTGAAGACGGCCAAGCTTGCGGTCGAGCGCGGCGATGTCTCGATCCTGATCTTCCTCCCTGCCGAAAGCGAGGAGGTCCTGCGCGCCCTGGATGCCGTCGACGATCCTGGCGTTCAACTCACCCCTTAGCTCCAGGTGCTTTCGTCCGAGCCCGCGCGCCAGTCTACTGACGAGAATCGGCACCCCGATACCTGTGGCTATCAGAAACCCGAGAGCTGCGAATGCCAGCGCCGGGCCGAACGTGCACAGGAGAAAGAAGGTCAGTAAGGAGGTTATCGCCGCTATGGCGGCGGGAGCGACTATCCGCAGGTAGACGTTCTGTAGTTCCTCGACATCCAGGACGATTCGGGAGAGGAGGTCGCCCGTGCGGTGGCGCAGAAGTCGGGCCGGGGCGAGGGGTTCGAGGCGGGTGTAGAACCACGTCCTGAAGTCAACGAGCAGCCTGAAGGTCAGGTTGTGGGAGACCATACGCTCGGCGTAGCGTGCGCCGGCCCTCGAAACGCCGAAAAGACGGACCAGGTAGATCGGGATGACCAGGGCGCCCAGGAAGGAGACCAGGGCAGCGGCGGAGATCACGTACGCCGCCGTGGCGAGCAACCCGACGTTGCTGACCACTGTGGCCACGCCGAGCAGCACGGCGAGGGACACCTGAGGGAGGTGTGGCCGCAGGAAGCCGACAAGTCGCAGGAAGGCGCTCACGCCGGCACGCCCCCGTAGGCCTTCACGAGGCTCGCGTAGTGACCTTCGCGCTGGATCAACTCCCTGTGCGTACCCATCTCTGCCAATCTGCCCTCGTCGAGAACGGCGATCCTGTCCGCCTCGCGGACGGTGTTGAGGCGGTGGGCGATCACGAGCACCGTACGGCCCCTTGCGAGACGCTCCAGCGCAGCACGGATGATGCGCTCGCTCTCAGGGTCGAGGCTCGAGGTCGGCTCGTCCATGACGAGCACGGGAGCATCCTTGAGGAAGGCGCGGGCGATGGCTATCCTCTGGGCCTCCCCACCACTCAGCCGCGCGCCGCGTTCCCCGATCTCCGTCCCATATCCATCCGGAAGATCTCTGATGAACTCCGCGGCTCCTGCCAGCTCTGCCGCTGTCTCGACTTCCTCATGGCTCGCATCGGGCCTGGCCAGGCGTATGTTCTCGAGCACGCTCCCGTAGAAGAGGTGGGGCCTCTGCGGCACGAGCGCGACGTTCTTCCGCCAGGTCTTTACGGGCAGGTCCGTGATCTCCACGCCGTTTGCGCGGATCGTGCCGGATTCGTGGTCAACGAAGCGCATCAGCATATTGACGAGCGTGCTCTTGCCCGCGCCGCTCACGCCCACGAGCGCGGTTCTGGTTCCCGTTTCCAGCGTGAGCGTGAGGTCCGAGAGCGCCATGCGATCGCTACCCGGATATGTATACCCGACGCCGGAGAACTCGATGGACAGCCCTTCCGAGATAGGTGTCGGGTTTCCCGAGCCCTCTCGCAGTGGCACGGGAGTGGACAGGATCTCGAGGATACGCTCGGCGGCGGCGCTCCCCTCCATCCCGGCGTGGCGGTGGACACCGAGCTCGCGCAGAGGTTTGTAGAATTCGGGCGCCAGGAGCAGCACCAGGAAAGCTTCCTCGAAGGGCATGTTCCCGGAGATCACACGCACCCCCAGCGTGACGGCGACGAGACCTATCGCCGCCGCGGTCATGAACTCGAGCACGAACCCGGAGATGAAGGCGTAGCGCAACACCTTCATGGTGCGCTTCCTGAACTCCTCGCTGGCCGCCGCGACCTTCTCGCCCTCGTCGGCGCTCCTGCCGAAGACCTTGAGGGTGGTGAGTCCCTGCAAGGCGTCGAGGAAGCCCGCGCCCATGCGCGAGAGCGCCTTCCACTGGCGGCGCGTGTGCTCCTCCGCGTAGCTCCCGACCAGGACCATGAGAAGCGGGATCACAGGCGCCGTAACGAGCAGCAGAACGGCGCTCGCAGGGTCCCGTGGGAAGACGTACCCGGCTATCATCAGGGGCACGAGAACGCTGAGGAACGTCTGAGGCAGATAGCGGCCAAAGTACGCGTCGAGTTTCTCGACGCCCTCGGTCGCCGTCGTCGTTAGCTCGCCGGTACGCTCCCCACTCGTATACGACGGTCCCAGAAGCAGGATGTGCGCGAACAGCCGCGCCCTGATCTCGGACTTCACCCGCACAGCCCCCCGCTGCGCGGCGACCTCGCGGGTCCACAACAGACCGGAACGCAGGAAAGAGGCGCCGAGCAAGAGGAGGAGTAGATCTCGCACCTCCCCGAGGTCCATCCCTTCGAGGAACACCCTGTCCACGACTTTGCTCAGGAAGACAAGCTGGGCGATCGTCGCCGCAGCGGCCAGTACTCCCAGCGCAACGGTGATTCCCAGGGGGGCCCGCGCCGACCGGACCTGCCTCAGCAGTTCCCTATTCATCGCCCCGTCCAAGCAAAGGCCAAGAAACTGACTGCTGAAAGCTGACCGCTCTAATACCCTTCGTCTTCCAGGTTTACCTTGCCGCGGAAGAAGCGGTAGATGACGACGAAGTAGACGGCGGCGAGCACCATGCCGATGCTCCACCAGATGAGCCCGACCGTCATACCGTACTGGGAGGCCGACGCGTTATGAATGGTAAGGCTGTTCGCCGGGTCAACGGCGGGAAGGACGTCCGGGTAAATACCGAAAACCGTGCTCGTCAGCATCCCGATTATGTACGCGCCGGACGAGAGAAACGCAGCCCTTTCGTCGTCCCTGAGGTTGAAGAGGACCATGCCGACCAGGCCGGCTATGGCGACGAGCGGGAGTACGTATCCGTAGGGCCTCTCGTTGAAACTCCGGAGCATGTCGGGGCTCACCCAGAAGGTGAGCGGGGTGACCAGCACGGTCAGCGCTGCGGTCGCGTAGGTGAAGAGGCGAGAGATCCTGCGCGAGCGCTCGTTCAGCCCGCCGTCAGTCTTGACGGCGACGAAGTTCGAACCGTGCACGACGAGCGTCGCGAGGGCGAGAAGCCCGATGAGAATCGTGTACCAGTCGAGGATGCCGGGGTTCCGGGAGAAGGGGCTGAAGTTTGTCCACAGCGGCTGGAAGAAGTAGCCACTCTCGTTCAGCGGGACGCCGCGCACCACGTTGCCGAGGGCGGCGCCGTAGAAGACCGCGAGCAGCGTGCTCCCGACAAAGAACATCGCGTCCCAGAAAGAGGCCCACAGCGGATCTACGATGTGCCCGCGCAGCTCTATTGAGAGGCCCCGGATCATGAGCAGCCAGAGCACGATGATGAGCGGCAGATAGAAGCCGGAGAAGCCTGCCGAATAAAGGACCGGGAACGCGAAGAACAACGTACCTCCAGCCGCGATCAACCACACCTCGTTGCCGTCCCATACCGGCCCGATGGCGCGTATGATCGTCCGCCGCTCCCTCTCATCCCTGGCGGCGAAAAGGTGTATGGCTCCTGCACCGAGGTCGAAGCCGTCAAGCAGGACGTACATGGCGATCATCAACGCGACGAAGATAAACCAGGCGGTCTCCACTGCTCCTCCCCCTTCTAGGCCGTAACGCCTTCAGTCGATTCCAGGGTCTCCTCGCCTTCGGGACCGTGGGCGACCTCGCGCACCATGAGCACGATGTACAGGAGGCCCATGATGAGGTACATCCCTGCGAACCCTATGAGCGTGAAGAGCACGGTGCCCGAGGAGACGAGCGGCGAGACTCCCTCCGACGTTCGGAAGATGCCGTAGGCGAGCCAGGGCTGACGCCCGAGCTCCGCCGTGAACCACCCCGCCGTGTTGGCGATGAATGGGAAGGGCATGGCGAGCATCAGGACCCAGAGCATGGGGCGCGACCCGTAGAGCCTGCCACGCCACAGCAGGAACGCCGCCGCGACCATGATGGCTATGAAGATGGTCCCGAGGCCAACCATGACGTGGTAGCTGTAGTACAGGAGCGGTATGTTGTCGGGCCAGTTCTTCTTGGGGAAGGCGTCGAGGCCCTTCACCTCGGCGTTCCAGTTCTGGTAGACGAGGTAGCTGAGGGCGCGAGGCACGACGATTGGGTTCTCTATGCTCCTGTTCGCAAGGTCGGGTTGTCCCACGAGGACTATGCCTGCCCGGTGCTCCGACTCGAAGAGGCCCTCCATGGCGGCCAGAGAGACGGGCTGATGCTCTGCGACCTGCTCGCTCGAGAAGTGGCCCGTCGGGAAGAGCATCCAGAGGCTCGCGATGGCGGCGGTTATGACGCCGACTTTGACGAAGATGCGTCCGTACTCCTCGTGCCTGCGTGCTAGCAGGTAATAGGCGCCGAGGCCGGCCATGACGAAGGACCCGCACACAACGGCCCCGCCCATATTGTGGGCGTACTGCGGCCACACCCACGAGTTGAGGAGGACGGCCCAGTAGTTATCTAGCTCGATGTTGCCGTTATCGAGCACGCGATAGCCGACGGGGTGCTGCACCCAGGCATTGGTCGTGATGATGAAGTAGCCCGAGGCCCAGGTACCGAGGAAGACCATCAGGGATGAGAACCAGTGGACCCCCTGCCCGAAGCGCTGCTCCCCGAAGAGGAAGAGTCCGACGAAAGCCGACTCGAGGAAGAACGCGAAGGCACCCTCCATCGCCAGGGTCTGGGCGATTATGTCGCCCGCGAAGCGGGAGAACGCGGCCCAGTTGGTCCCGAACTGGAACTCCAGGGGTATGCCTGTAACGACCCCCATCACGAAGGTGACGGCGAAGATCTTCGCCCAGAACCGCGCGGACCTGTTGTAGAGTTCGTCCCGATTGCGCATGTAGACGCTCTTGAGGATGAAGATCAAGAGCGCAAGCCCCATGGTGAGCATCGGGAAGAGGTAATGGTAGGTTACGGTGAACGCGAACTGCAAGCGGGATACCGTTAGCGCGTCTTCCAAAGCAACCTCCCCGAGATTCTCGTTACCATCATGCTCGCGTCATCCCGTCGCGAGGACCATGACGGCAATGCTGACGAGCAGGCTCAGCAAGGAGACCCGCGCAGAGATCTTCTGCAACGAGCGTCGCCTTTCGGCGAAATGCCTGGCCGCTGGTTCGCTACCAGCCTCCCGCTCGGCCCCCGCCAGCTTCGCGAGGCGCCGCCCGAAGTACGCGCCGTGCGCGGCCACGAGGCCGAAGAGCAAGAGGATCAAAGCGTACTCCGCGTAGAGAGCCGGACCGAATCCACCGATGGCTCCATCCAGAATCGCGAATAGCAGTAGCAGCACCAGGTTTATGCTCCCGACCATGGCGTACTGCCTCCCTATGGCGGAGCGCACCGCGACACGTTCGGCCTCGGACCACTTCATCGCCTTAAGTGCGGGCGAGACCACGAAAGTCGTGAACACGAGCCCTCCGAGCCAGACGCCAGCCAGCACCACGTGCACAAGATGGAAGATCCCGCCCAATTGTCTTACCTCCCGACTATTACCGTTCTGATGACGTCACAAGTTGCTGCTCGAACCTGACGCGTAGCCCGACCGTCTCCGCCAGGACTGTAGCAATGGGAGGAGCATCCGGCCTGATCAATATTACCCAATTCGCTTAGGATCATTGACCAAACCGCCGCGTTCAGCGACGGATCTCCTTAGTCTTCCTGTATCCGGTTCGC
>DASSJP010000167.1:0-4791 GCA_035691165.1 Rubrobacter sp. | reverse complement strand
AAGGAGACGAGTTGGGAGGCTGCCGTCCAGACGGTCTTGAACTACTATGGCGACATCAACCAGAAGAAATACGAAGAAGCCTACACAACCTGGGAAGGCAACGGCTCGGCCAGCGGCCAGAGCTATAAGCAGTTCAAGCGGGGCTACTCCGATACCGTGGCGGTGAGCGTCTTGGTCGGAGAGTCCAACGAGCAAGGGCCGAATGCGATCCGGGTGCCGGTGCGGCTCATCTCCATCGTAAACGAACCGGCTGCCAACAAACAAGGGGTGCGGCAGTATGCTGGGACCTACACCGTGCGGCACACTGCTGACGGGTGGAGGATCGCGAGTGCGGACATCTCCAGGGTGAGCAGCGTACTGCCTCCGCGAGAGCTCAGCACCCCGAGCCGGCTTCTTAGTTCCTACTACCAGGAGATCAACCGACGTCAGTTTGCGAGGGCCTATACCTACTGGGAGGATCTTGGCAAGGCTAGCAACCAGAGCTTTGCCCACTTCGAGCAGGGCTATGCCGATACTGACCACGTTGTTGTTAGCTTAGGCAAGCCGCGGGTGGAGGGCGCGGCGGGCAGTCTCTTCGCCAGCGTACCCGTACGCATCGTCGCGACCCTCAAGAACCAGACCAAGCAGAACTTCCGCGGCACCTACGTGCTCCGTCGGTCCGACATACCACCTTTCGACAAGCTTGGCTGGAGGATCCATAGCGCGCAGATCGAGCAGACTTCTTCTAGTAACTAGCCCTCAGCAAGATGGCTCATGAATAATCCGGGTTGGCAGTCTTGCAGTTCCTGGCTGAGGCCGAGCTGGCACAGCGCTTTGGTGGAAAAGATCCCATCATTGACCTTATTAGTGCCAACCTGAGGAGCGCCGACCTTAGCCTGACACTCCTGCTGGGAGGTGACCCGGCTAATATCAATCTCACGGAGGCCGACCTTACTGATGCTATGGGGGTAACCAACGAGGAGCTACAGCAACAAGCCGCCTCCCTCGAAGGCGCCACCATGCCCGACGGCCAGAAATACGAAGACTGGCTCAAGATCAAGGGCTGTGCAGGATGGGGAAACAGCGGCCCTTCTCAACAGCCGTTAGGATGGACTTCGCAGAAGCCCGAAAAGGCGAAGCTCGTACCTTGCCGCTTCTACGAACCTCGCCCCGGAGATGCCTTCCTGTGGGAGAATGTTTGGCGAGGGACGACTGAAGGAAGATGGATCCAATGGCTAGCAAGCGACCGGAGGCGGCCTACGCTACGCGGCTGCTCGAGCGCCAGGACATCCTGCAGGCCAAGGCAAACCGTCTCGTCGAGCAGCTCGACCTCCCGTCGATGCTGAGTCGCGCCGGACGCTTCGAGCGGCTGGGTAGCTCGGTCTCAGGGCTGATGGTGTGGCGGGACCTCGACCTCGGCGTCTCCTGCGGACGCCTGAGTCCCGAACGGGCTTGGGAGACGATGGTGCCGCTGGCCGCCCACCCGCGCACCACCAGGCTGGACTACCGCAACGAGGTCGGGCGACTCACCCCACCCGAGCTGCGGGGCTACGGACGCTACTATTTCGTGGCGTACCACGAGACGGAAGCGGGAGATGAGTGGAAGATCGACGTCTCGCTGTGGTCACCGGAGTCGCCGCCGGGCCCACTCGCGCACCCGGAGGAGCTCAGGATGCAGCTCACCCCTGAGACGAAGCTGGCCATACTGTGGATCAAGGACGTGTGGCACCGAATGCCTTATTATCCCGATCAGTTGAGCGGGATGGATATCTATGAAGCGGTTCTGAAACACGGCGTAAGAACGCCAGAGCAGTTCGGAAGGTATCTCCGCCAGCGCGGTCTGCCTACACCGCCGTAGGCTGAGGCGCGGTCGAAAAGCCTTCAGCTATTTTCCAAACAGTTTCTGTACGGGGTTCTCCGAAGTTTGCGTAGCGCCGGCCCAACTCCTATGAGCATTCCGAACTCAGATCGGCTCTCTCCGGGTATATAAAGAGCAGCGTGCGTGGAGCCTATATTTCTCGGCACCTGTGTCGGAGTGGAAGCACCTTCAGGTAATGGTGGTGAGATGACGATGAACGCACGGAATTCCGCCCGAACGAACAGCCTCTTGGGATACCCCGATGCTCGCTTGTTATTCGTCAACGCCGACGATTTCGGGATGTGCCATGCCATCAACGAGGCTATCGTCCGCTCGCTCGAGGAAGGTATCGTCGGCTCCTGCAGCCTGATGGTCCCTTGCCCCTGGGCGCTTCATTCCCTCGGGTAGCTGCAAGAAACGCCCGAGGTTCCCTTCGGTGTCCACTTGACGTCCGTCAGCGAACAACCCGCCTACCGATGGGGACCGATAACCTGTCGCACGGAGGTACCGTGGCTGGTCGACGAAACGGGGTACTTCTACCCCGAGTCGTGCATCGACGAGATCCTGGACCATGGTCAATGTGGCCGAGGTGGAGCGGGAGTACCGCGCCAAGATCAAAGGAGTGTTAGATGTCGGCTTGCGGCCGACCCACCTCGACAGCCATTGCGCCATCCACACCAGCCGCGAAGAGACCTTCGAGATGACGCTCAGCTTGGCTCGCCAGTAAGGCGTACCGCTTCGGGCGTATTACCGGCCCTTCATCGAAAAGACGCGGCGACAGGGGTACCCGACCAACGATGACGATCTGATGGACAGCTACGGCCCCGAAACGGGCGGGAAGGCGGCCCGCTACGCGCGGATGTTGCGCGCGTTGCCAGTCAGTCTCCGCGAGTGGGCGGTACATCCCGGTGTCGGCAACGCTGAGCTGCGAGCTGCTGTGCCCGGTTGGCGAGTGCGCCAGAGCGATTTCGTCGTATCGCAAGAGGCTCGGGCCATCTTGCAAGAAGAAGGAACCATTCTCGTGGACTATAGAGCGCTACGAGCGCTGTGGAACGACAAGCCTCATGCGTAAGAGGTTGTCGCGTAAATCACTAGAGCGGATTGTTGTTGATGTGCGCGCAGTTCGATGCTACCGACCTTATTCATCGGAGCTCCTGGAAGAGGGGCGTTCTACGTCCTGCGCCCCTTGGGGGACGCTACGTTCGTACGGCTTCGTACAAAAGTTCCAAGAACCGCTCGCGAGAGGTTTCTTCGACGACCTCGACGTTGGGCTCGTACTCTCCCACGATCGTGAGCTCGTGGTGATCGACGACCGTCTGACCTCGGCACCACTCCCCGCCCGTCTGCACGGCCACGAAGCGGGGCTCGACCCTCGTCGCGACCTCGGGTTCGAGGGCGACGGCCATCGCTATCGGGCCCGCAAGCTTGACCCCCCCGTCCCATTCGTTGTGGACGCCCCTCTGGATGTCGACGCAGAACTCCGCCAGGGGGTGCCCACGCCTCCAAGCCCAATCTCGGAGTGGACGGTAGTTTAGCCGAGCCCACCAAGGGTAGGTAAATGGGGCAATTCAGGCGGCCAGCGGAGGTTGCCAACCCTTCGTGGAATCCCCTCCTAAAGCCGTCGGGCTCTACACCAACCGATAGGAGAGCCGAGTCCTCATATTCTTCTCGACACTCTGCTGTTGTCCGCCAAAATGACGAAGGGAAGAACCCGGCTCCCTCCATAGAGATGTGGGAAAGGGCAAGGAGGAGTCACGTCCATCACCAAGACGCTTAGGAGGGGCTCGCCTCCTCGAGATCCGCCTTGGCCTCCTCGCCCTTGTGATGCTCATCGACGGGGGCCTTGAGCACACTCATGTAGGCTTCGCTAGACTTTCTAGCCACCCTCTCGAACCGCTCGCGTTCACCCCTGCTCTTTTCGGCCAAGTCTTCCAGAGTGTCCCGTAAGCCTTCGACTTCCTGACCCTCCGGGTTCTCGAGCAACTCTCGGGCGAACCCGAGCGTACGCTCCTGGAGGGCGAAGGCGTCATCCGCGAAGGTCTTGTAGGAGCGTTGGATCTCTTCGAAGATCTCTTCGAGCTCCTTCTCAGTTCTCTCATGGTCCATCATCTCTTATGATCACTCCCTTCACTTACGGAGGCGCGACGACAGTATGGCAGCAATCGTCGAGTAACGAGGGTACGGTGCAAAGGGCTACAGCGCAAGTAGGCAGTGTGAACAGGAGAAGAGATCCGCGTCTTCCAAAAAGTCTCGGAATATAAATTCTACGAACTTCGCGCCGTGCCGCTTCTGCGAAGTTCGCCCCAATCTTATCGGCCCTGGTTCCGCGTAAGTTCCGGTATTGTCCTGGGCAAGTACCGGTGACCGAAAGGCGCAAAGTCCAGGTCTGGAGGGCCCGGAGAAACCGGGCAGGGCTATACTCACCCCAGGGGAATGGTTTCCGCAAGGAACAGGAGAGCACCGTGAGCGAGGATCGAAGCGTCTGCGAGATGGTAAACGAGGTACTGACCAGGCGAAGGCCCGGGCGTAGAAGAATGTCAGGTAGGCATGGCGCGGGAGCGGGCGGAAGATCTCGGCGAGCATCTCGGAGAGCCACCGGAACACCCTATGCACGGCTGACGAGGCGGAGAGGGCAGAACCCCCGTCCGCTACCCCAGGCGCTCAGGAGGGCGCACAGCCCCGGTCTTGGTGGAGGGTGTTCGGGAGCTAACAGAAGGAGAGACGCATGGAGCAAAAGACGATCCGGGCCAGATGCATCGAACTCTATGACGACCAGGGCAAGCGAAGGGTCGTCCTAGAGTCAGGGCGCGCCGGACGAGGACGGCAACCCTACATCTGTGGCGATGCTGACCGTGAGGCAGGAGAACGCTCTGCCCTACTTCTTGCTGAACACCGACGGCGGTGCGGCGATCATGATCACCTTTGGCGAATAGGGGCAACCGAGGATCGCCATG
>DASSJP010000166.1:0-4024 GCA_035691165.1 Rubrobacter sp. | reverse complement strand
GCATGCCCACAAGAAGGTCGGCTACTAGCCGGAGCAGGAGAGGGGGAACGGGGAACGTGGCCCGTCTAAACCAACACAAGCGGCAGCTCCTTCTCCTCTTCACAGCAGCGATCGCGACTGCTATCGTCCTCATGGCTTGGTCCTCTGCGGCCGACGCTGACGCCACGGCCACCACCTTTGCACCAACTGATGACGCGCGCGTTGTGGAAGCATTTCCGAATGCCAAATACGGCCTGTACAACCTGTTCACCAACGGCACGGCCGGGGAGCAGCAGGAAGCCTTCCTCAAGTTCGACGTCTCCGGCCTTACCGGCGAGGTGAGGTCCGCAATCTTGCGAGTCTACGTCTACGACGAGACTACGGACGGCCCGGCGGTCTATGCGGCAGACACCAACTGGTCCGAAGAAACGCTCACCTGGAACACGAAGCCATCGATGACGGGAACGGGTGTGGCCGATGCGGGGTACGTCCCTGCCGGAGGCTACTATGACTTCGACGTCACCTCGCTCGTGAGCGGCAACGGAACATACTCCTTTGGCTTGAGGCAGCCGGGATCGGACGGGATGCGCGCCTACGGCAAGGAGAAGGTGCGCGCCTACGGCGCGGAGGCGGACGACCTCCATCCGCAGCTGATCGTAAACACTGCGCCCGCCGCGCCCGATCCCGTGGTCCTCGCCGCGGGAGACATCGCGGACGGCCACGACCAGGACGATGCCACCGCGCAGCTCCTGCGCTCTACGCCGGGTACGGTTCTGGCCGTAGGCGACCTTGCCTATCCGGACGGCTCTCTTGATGCCTTTCAAACCAACTACGATCCCACCTGGGGAACGGAGAAGGCGCGGACCAAGCCCGTACCAGGCAACCACGAGTACGTGCACGGCACCTATGCGATGAGCCAGTTTGGAGTTGGCTACTTCGACTACTGGAATGGCACGGCCAGCCAGATCGGCCCAGCGGGAGATAGGGACAAGGGTTACTACTCCTACGACCTGGGCGACTGGCACCTCATCGCGCTCAATACCGGCCAGTGCTACGACAAGCGCACGATCATCAACGGCTACTTCCAGAAATGTGCTCCGGATTCGCCGATGCTCACCTGGCTTGAGCAGGACCTCTCCCAGAACACGAAGCCCTGCACCCTAGCTTACTTCCACCACCCGCGCTATTCGAGCGGGACGGATCACGGCGACGATCCGCAGAGGACCGGGGCGATATGGGACGCGCTCTACGCCCACGATGCCGACGTGGTGATAAGCGGCCACGAGCATGACTACGAACGATTCGCACCGCAAGACAACCACGCCAACGCCGACCTGGAACACGGCATACGGGAGTTCGTCGCCGGTACGGGTGGCGGTTGGGTGGCACCAGACCTGAGCGGAAACTACTTCACGGACCCGCCGAAACCGAACTCGGAGGTGCACGCAGCACCTGCCTGGGGGGTCCTCAAGATGACCCTCCACACGGGCTCCTATGACTTCCAGTTCCTTCCGGCGGAGGGAACGACGTTCACCGACTCCGGGAGTGGGAGCTGCCACTAACACCTGGATGGCCCCGCGGCGGCATCGTTGATAGCCTCAGTTCGGTGCTCTCAGCGAACTTCTGAGAAAACCCCAGCCTGTTGAAAAACCCCCTCTGTGCACGATTCACCCCAGATAGGGCACCAACTACGCTACTTTTGGGGCCCTATTTGTGGTCTCAATCGGTTCGATGCCGACTTTTTCAACAGGCTGGCCCCTTCCACGCACTAGGGTGAATAGCGACAAAAAGGACGATTGGAGGACAATTAGCTAACCCGATGTGCAGGTTTTAGTCGGTGAGGAGATCCGAGAAACGCAACGGCGAGGAGAGTCCGGTTTGCTGGCAGAGGTAAACGCCTATGGTGTGACTCAACACTTTGCGCAGCCAGCGGCTCGCCAGATGCCAGCGATCCCGCGCACGCACCCTCTTGGCTCGGTAGCGCTCTGTGAGCTGAGAGAACACCGTCTCTATCCGGCGACGCTTGTGTACCAACGAGCGCGGCCACGGCTTCTTCTCGCCTTTCTTGGACTTCTTGTAGGGTGCGAGCAGGTCCAATCCTTGCTCGCCGAGCCACCTGGTTAGGTTCGGGCTCCAGTAGTTCCTGTCGCCAAGGACCCATCCCATTGCCCCTTCGAGCAACCCTTCGGCCACCGAGAGTTCGTGTGCATTGGCCGGAGCAAGGCTGAAGCCTACGAGACCACCCCGGGCCAGCATACCCTGAGGTGCGCTCTGAAGCCGTAGAAGGTCTGCTTGTTCATCTCGTCATAGCCGAAAGCGCTCTCCTCGGGCAAGATGCGGCATCGGTAGGCCCGAGCGAACCGACATACGGGGACCGGGAAGGAGTCAACCAAAGAGACGAGCGGATCGAAGCGGACGTGCTTCTTGAGCGAGTGCCGCCACAACCGTTCTTTGGCGACCCACAGAGAATTAGCCGCCTGACGTGTGAAAGTGGTGCGATGCACCTCCCGCAAGGCTGGGAAGAACTCCCCGTATTGATGCCTGAAGTAGGCGAAGAGGTCCTTCTCGGAGTCGATGCCTAGGAACTCTCCTACGATCTCGATGGTGAGGACCTCCGAGTCGGCAAGCTCAGGCCGGGGACCGCGCTGGCGCAGCTTGGGTTCTCCTTCGAGCCAGTCGTCTATGAGGCAGAAAACGCTGATGATGAAGATGCTAAGATCCACGAGCGGAGACCTCCTTCGCTTCGGCTGGTTTGGGCGCTACCGAGCGTAGGGAGGTCTTCTCTTTCGTTCAAGCCTTCAAGGAAACTTGCACACGGGGTTAGCTATTTAGTGACTCGCGGTAGCGGGGACGCCGGGGACTTACTGGCTACTTCCCGTCTCTTCCCAGTCCAGCTTCGCGGGCGCGGACTATAGCCTGGGCGCGGTCGGCGATCTGGAGCTTGGAGAAGATGTGGGAGATGTGGTTGCGCACGGTCTTCGGGCTGAGGAAGAGACGTCTGGCGATCTCCGGATTGCCGTGCCCCCTGGCGATGAGGTCGAGGATCTCGCGCTCGCGGGCGGTGAGCTCGGGGAATGCCTCGGCGGGGTCGGTCCTGAGGATGGAGAAGAAGCCCGTGATGCGACGTGCGATCTCCGGCCCGAAGTGGGCCTCACCCTTCGCGACGGCGCGGAGGACCTCCATGATCTCGGAGGGCTCCCCGCCCTTGAGCACGTAACCGCGGGCGCCCGCGCGCATGGCCGAGAATACCGAGTCGTCGTCCTCGAACATGGTGAGGACGACGATCCCCACTTGCGGGCTGTTCTGGAGGATGCGGCGCGTGGCCTCTATGCCGTTCATACCAGGCATCTGCAGATCCATGAGCACCACGTCGGGTGCGAGCGTCGCGGAACTCTCCACGACCTCCTGACCGCTCGCCGCCTCGCCCACCAATTCGATACCCGGCTCCGAGTTCAACAGCGCCCTGAGCCCGTGACGGAAGACGGCGTGATCGTCTGCTACGAGGACGCGGATGGGGTGCTTCACGGAGTCTCCTTATCGTCTCGTTCCCAAACCGGCACGGGTATCCGCGCGAGAACGCGTGTACCGCCTGTCGGAGCGGCTTCGATGACGCAAGTCCCGCCCAACTCCTCGGCGCGCTCGCGCATCGAGGTGAGCCCCACACCGGCGTTGCGGTTCCTCTGCACGCCCACGCCGTCGTCTTCCACTTCCAGATCCAGCACGCCATCGTCTATCGAGAGACGTACGCGGCACATACGGGCGCGCGCATGATGTGCGACGTTGGTAAGTGCCTCCTGTGCGATTCGGTAGACGGCCACCTCCACGGCGGCGGGCAGAGGCGGCAACTCCCCGGGTGCCTTCAAATAGAAGACTGGTTCATGCCCGTCACGCTGCTCCCCTTCCTGACGCTCGACGAAACCGAAGGCCTCGGCCTGCTGCCGGATGGCTGACACGAGGCCGAGATCGTCGAGAGCGGGGGGCCTGAGACCGTAGACCAGGCGCCGGATGTCCGCCACGGCAGACTTCGTCTGTTCCTCGAGTCGGG
>DASSJP010000165.1:0-3765 GCA_035691165.1 Rubrobacter sp. | reverse complement strand
TGCTCAAGTTCCCTGATAGGGATCAGGCGCTGGAGAAGATCCTCGACCTCACCATGCTCTCCGATATCTTCCCGACCGGCTACCACGGTGCCTATACAGCTGGAACGACCACAGGCTCGACGGTCTATGTCGCCGGCGCCGGACCCGTCGGGCTCGCAGCGGCCTACTCGGCGCTGCTACTCGGTGCTGCGGTCGTCATCGTCGGCGACCTCAACGACGAGAGGCTTGCGCAGGCGCGGAGCTTCGGCTGCGAGACGGTCAACGTCGGCGAGGATGCGGAGCTACCGGATCAGATCGCCGAGATCCTCGGCATACCCGAGGTCGACTGCGCCGTTGACGCCGTCGGCTTCGAGGCCTCCGCGCGCCCCGGTGAAGAATCCCCGGCCGTAGTGCTGAACCAGATCCAGACGATCACCCGCGCGGGCGGTGCTCTGGGTATTCCTGGCCTCTACGTGACCGGCGACCCTGGCGCGGCCGACCCCGACGCCCAGGAGGGGACGCTCAAGATCCGGTTCGGCCTCGGCTGGGCCAAGAGCCACGCCTTCTACACGGGCCAGTGCCCGGTCAAGAAGTACAATCGCGGCTTGATGATGAGCATCCTGCACGACAAGGCCCACATCGCCGACGCCGTCAACGCCACGGTCATCACCCTAGACGAAGCCCCGCAGGGCTATAAGGACTTCGACAAGGGCGCGGCCAACAAGTACGTCCTCAACCCGAACGGCTACCTCGACGCGTAGCACCGCGGACAACGAGGACGGTTTTTCGAGGGGCTGGATCTCCGGCCCCTCTTTCTTTGTCTTCAGTACGCTATAGAATCACCGCGTAAGCGTCGAAAAGAGTATTCGATGGAAACGATAAAGACTCCGTCGGAGCAAAGGACTGTTCTCCACAACATAAGTTGGGAGACCTACGAGCACCTGCTCGCGGATCACAGGGACAGCAGTTCGCCGCGCTTCGCTTACGACCGGGGGGCGTTGGAGATCATGAGCCCGAACCCCGAGCACGAGAGGACGAACCGCAGGATCGCCCAACTCGTGCTGGCGGTCGCTGACGAGGTGAGGATCGCGGCGGAAGACCTGGGCTCCACCACTTTTCGGCGCGAAGAATTGGAACGTGGCTTCGAGCCCGACTCCTGTTTCTACATCCAGAACGAGGGACTCATACGCGGTAAGAACCGCATAGACCTCGCCGTAGACCCCCCACCAGACCTCGTGATCGAAGTGGACATCACGAGCCCCTCGTTGAACAAGTTCCCTATCTACGCGCGGCTAGGCGTTCCCGAGGTGTGGCGCTACGATGGGTCTCGTATCACGATCTTCACGCTGAAGAACACAGGGTACACCGAAGCGCCACGGAGCACCGCTCTACCTCCGGTAACAGGCGAAGTCCTTTCCCGCTTCGTCGAGGAAAGCAAGACCCTCGAACGAACAGCCTGGACGCGCAAGGTGCGCAACTGGGCGCGAGAGCGTTCAGGATGACCCTTCACTCCCCGCGCGAGATTTTGTAGCCGATCTGCTGCAATTGCGCCAGCAGCCGCAGCTCCGCCGTCTCCTCGTCCCCGCCGACGTACCTGAGCGGTACGCTCATCGTCTGCTCCCCGTAGCGGCCGCCGAAGCGGATGAGGATGGTGGTATCGTCCCTGATCACCGTAACCTCAGGGTAGAGGGCGACGTTCGGTAGACCCATAAGTCTCATAGAGCAAGTCCGGTGTACATGGTCCATGCATGCTAACACGCCGCCGCTGATACACTTGGCGGCAGACTAGGAGAGGTTGATGCTGGAGAAGACCTCGGGCAAGCCCAGGCGAGGGAGCAAGACGAAGGCGCGGGTACGAACCGTCGAAGACGGCCGGATGCGCGTGCGGCCCGACACGCTCGCGACCGAGGAGCCGATGGAGATAAGGCTCCTCGCCGGAGACGTAAAACAGACCGTCGCCGTCACTATGCGCACCCCTGGAGCGGACTTCGAGCTTGCGGCGGGGTTCCTGTACGGCGAAGGCATTATCAATTCTGCTGATGACATAGCGAAAATCAGTTACTGCGTCGACTCCGACCTCGATGCCGAACAACAGTACAACATCGTGAACGTCGAGCTTCGCAGGAATCGAGGATACGACCTGCGCCCGCTGGAGAGGCATTTCTACACCACGAGCGCCTGCGGCGTTTGCGGCAAGGCGAGCCTGGAGCAGTTGGAGCTCCGAGGATGCCCTGTCATTCCACCGGGACCGCAGGTCGCGCCGGAGACCATCTATGGTTTGCCCTGGAAACTGCGGGAGGCGCAAGGGCTCTTCGACGTGACGGGAGGATTGCACGCGGCTGCGCTCTTCGACGGAAATGGGGAGCTACTCGCGCTGCGGGAGGACGTGGGGAGGCACAACGCGACGGACAAGCTCGTCGGGTGGGCACTCCTCGAAGACAGACTGCCGCTCTCGAATCACATCGTAATGGTCAGCGGGCGCAGCAGCTTCGAGATCCTGCAGAAGTGTTTGACTGCGGGCGTCCCCGTCGTATGCGCCATCTCGGCCCCGAGCAGCCTCGCCGTGGACGTCGCGAAGGAGTTCGGGATGACGCTCGTCGGGTTTTTGCGCGAGAGACGATTCAACGTATACGCCGGGTCTGATAGGATTCTCCCCGAATAGGGTAAGAACCGTCCAGGCACAAGCAAGGACAGATAGGGGCATGTAAGGGGGAGGTGCAATAGGCAGCCGATTCTGGCAAGGACGTTAGTTATTCGTTCTGGGGGAAGCACATAAGGGAGGAGTCGAATGGCAAGTCAAGCAGCTAGCAGTTCTGGCGCGGGTAATCGGGTGATCATAGCCATAGCAGGCGTCGTTATGCAGGTTGCGCTCGGTGCTGTCTATGCATGGAGCGTATTCGCCGACCCGCTGGCGCAGGCGTACGGCGGCGCATCGGCGACAGCGGTGAACTCGACGTTCAGCATCACAATCTTCACCCTCGGGTTCGCGGCCTTCGTGGGCGGGCTCTGGATGGGTCAGGTCGGTCCTCGCACGGTAGCGTTGACGGCGGGCGTGTTGTACGGGCTGGGGATCTTCCTGGCCGGTTTCGCAAGCAACAGCCTCGTACTTCTATACCTGACGTACGGCTTTATCGCCGGCGCAGGCATAGGACTCGGCTACATCGTACCTGTCGCCACCCTGATCAAATGGTTCCCCGATAAGCGCGGCTTCATCACGGGCGTCGCCGTAGCCGGCTTCGGCGGCGGGGCTTTCGTGACGGCTCTGGTGGCCAAGAGCCTCGTCTCCTCGGTCGGGCCTTTCCAGACGTTCACGATTCTGGGCATCATCTATCTGGTCATGGTCGTTGGCGCTGCGCTGTTTATGAAGAATCCGCCGGAGGGCTGGAAGCCCGAAGGATGGGAGCCGGAGACGACCGAGAGCGGCGGCAGCTCCGAAGTGAACTACGACCTGAGCGGTGCGCTGAAGACCTGGCAGTGGTTCGCGCTGTGGGCGCTGCTCTTCCTCAACGTCACCGCAGGTATCTCCATCATCACGGTCGCCTCTCCGATGGCCGTGGAGCTAGCCGGCGTCACCGCGACCGTAGCCGCAGGGCTGGTCAGCATCATCTCCGTGGGCAACGCCTCAGGGCGGTTCTTGTGGGCCTGGCTCTCGGACGCCATCGGGCGCAAGTGGGTCTTCGTGGTGATGTTCCTGCTGCAAGCGGTACTCTTCATCCTGCTGCCTTTCCTCGGCAACGTGTATTTTCTGCTCGCCGTGCTCTCGTTCATCATAGTCTCCTGCTATGG
>DASSJP010000164.1:0-9138 GCA_035691165.1 Rubrobacter sp. | reverse complement strand
CGACGCGCAGATCTTCACCATGCAGGAGTACACCCCGCCAGACGTACACCTGCCCGGGCTCACCATCATCCCGCCGGCCATTGACCCGCTCTCACCCAAGAACATGGCCCTGAGCGCCGACGACGCCCGCTACATCGTCAGCCAGTTCGGCGTTGACGTCCAGAGGCCATTCATGGTTCAGGTCTCGCGCTTCGACCCCTGGAAGGACCCTCTTGGCGTCATAGACGCCTACCGACTGGTGAAGGAGGAGATACCTGAGGTCCAACTCGTCCTGATCGGCTCGATGGCCCACGACGATCCCGAGGGTTGGGACTACTGGTACAAGACGGTCAACTACGCCGACGGCGACCGCGACATCTTCCTGTTCTCCAACCTCACGAACGTGGGAGCCATCGAGGTCAACGCCTTCCAGTCCATAGCCGACGTGGTTATACAGAAATCCATCCGCGAGGGCTTCGGGCTCGTCGTGACCGAGGCGCTCTGGAAAGCCAGGCCGCTAGTAGCCAGCAGGGTCGGCGGTATCCCGATGCAGGTGGACGCCGGAGGCGGCATGCTGGTGGATACGATCCCCGAGGTGGCCGCAGCCTGCACGAAGCTCCTCAAGGACCGCGAGTTCGCCCGCGAGATGGGCCGTCACGGCAAAGAACACGTCAGGACTCACTTCCTCACCCCGCGCCTCCTTCGCGACGACCTCCTTCTTTTCGCCAAACTCCTGAACGTCTAACGCATCCGGGCACGACTCGGGCCCTACAAGACCTTCCATTAAAGTGACGACCTGCGTGGTAACAATGCCATCGAGAAGGTTGCAGATCACGCAGGGAACTACTGATTCTGGCAGTATGAAATCGTGGATCGTAGGGACGGGGAGGCGAGTTAGGTTTCGAGGAAGTCCGCGAGAGGTTGCCCCTGGGTAGCTGCGCCTCGGAGGTTCCTGAGATTTTCAGTGTGGTGAGCTACTGCGAAGTCGATAACGTTGATCGTCATGGTCTCCTCTCCTTTCTCAGGCCGCGACACTGGTGCCCGCGGCAAATGCTCGACCCTCGGCTCACGTCCGGCAATGGGATCAGATAAGACCCCTGACAGGAGCCGCCCGGGTGAGAGCGGGCCGCTTCCCTTGGCCACCAGAACCACGACCGTTGCCGAAAGGGCGACCACCAGGGCGGCGTTGGTCTCCTCGCTACTCAACAGTTTGCCGATCATCTCTCCTTTCCTGAGCTCTTGTTTGCTGGACTCCAGTCTGCGACGGATCAGAACCACCCACAGTCCTCCTACACTCACACTATGGGCCTTTGATCGACCGATATTTCTTGCCCCGAGGATTGATGGGCCGCGGCGACATGAGGAAGGCGTGTCAAAATGCCGTACGGATGCGCTGGATCAGCGCGAGCGTTGCCGGTCTTCGCTAAACTGCTCAGGAAATAGCAGCGCGGACGAGAGGGGAGAACTTGGCGCACAGCGAAGGCGGACGGACAATCGTGGTCTCGAACAGGGGGCCCGTGACGTTCTCTCGCGGCGAGTCGGGCGAGCGGGAGCACTCAAGGGGGGCTGGGGGGCTAGTCACCGCCCTGAACGCGGTCTTGAGACGCGCCGAGAACGCGGTCTGGATCGCCTCGGCCCAGAGCGAGGAGGACGTTGCGGTCTCGAAGGAACCGGCACCGTATGAGGTCGAAGACCTGCGCGTGAGGCTCGTCGAGCACGACCCCGAATCCTACGACCTGATGTACAACGTGCTCGCCAACCCGTTACTCTGGTTCGTCCAGCACGGGCTCTACAACCTTCCATACTCGCCCGAGCTCGGGGAGGATACCAGGAGGGCCTGGGAGGAGGGCTACGTCCCCGTCAACCGCAACTTCGCCGACGCCGTGATCGAGACCGCCGGTGACGATGAGTCGCCCATCGTTCTCCTCCACGACTATCAGCTCTACATGACCCCGCTCTTCATCCGTGAGCGTCTCGGAGCGGGCGCGTTTCTCTCCCTGTTCGTCCACATCCCCTGGCCCGAGCCTGACCTCTGGCGCGTCTTGCCGCACAACGTCAGGGAGGGTGTTCTGGAGAGCCTACTCTCGGCCGACGTCGTCGCCTTCCATACCCATCGCTACGCCCGCGCGTTCGCCGATACCGCTTCCGCCGTACTCGGCGCGGAGGTTGAGAACGGGGTGATCCACTACAAAGGACGCGAGGTGTGGGTGCGCGCGTACCCGATCTCCATAGATCCAACCGAGTTCGAGGACCTCGCACAGAGCGAGGCCGTGCTCGAAGAAGAGAACTTCGTCAAAGGATTGCCTGGAAAGCTTCTCCTGCGCGTGGACCGCACGGACCTCTCGAAGAACGTCGTCCGCGGCTTCGTGGCCTACGGACGCATGCTAGATCGTCACCCCGAGATGAAGGGCGAGGTAACCTTCCTCGCCCAGCTCCAACCCTCCCGCACCGACATCCGCGAGTACGCAGCGTATATGGAGGCCGTGGGAAGGACGGCTGAGGAGGTCAACGAGAAGCACGGCACGGACTCCTGGAGGCCCATCGAGCTATTTATGGAAGATAACTTCCCGCGCTCCGTCGCCGCTTACAAGAACTTCGACGTCCTGCTCGTCAACGCCGTCCGCGACGGCATGAACCTCGTCGCCAAGGAGTCCGCGGTTATCAACGAGAAGAATGGTATTTTGGTCCTCTCAGAGAACGCTGGCGCCCACGAGGAGCTGGGTGAGTACGCCATGACCGTCAACCCTTACGACATAGACGAGCAGGCCGACGCCATCCACGCGGCGCTTACCATGTCCGAAGTAGAGCGGGAGCGCAGGTCTCGCGCCCTGCGCGAGATCGTAAAGTCCAATACCATAGAAGACTGGGTCGAGGCGCAGATGAAGGATATAGAGGCGTATCGGGAGCGGCACGGGTAGAGGACGATGCGTATCTTCTTGATGGTCTCCGCCGTGCTCGTCGGGCTCGCGAACGCGACGCTGTACAGTTTGATCGGCAACAACACCTTCGATAACCTCTTCGAGTGGCACAGAGACCCGTGGTCCCTATACGTTATGTATGCGCTCTGTGCGGTCTTCGTGGGGCTCCTGGTCTCAGGCGGCGTTCTCAGGTTTGCGGAAGACGATCTGCAAGACCGCTTTTTCGCGCGCTACGGCCTGATGGTGCTTGCGATCTGCATCGGGGGAGCGATGTTGGCCGTCTTCTTGACTCTAGCCACGTTCATGTTCGACGAGAGATCATACGTACCGAGACGGATCTCCGAGACCTTTTATTCGCTCGCAATGGTCGCCATACCGGGGGGAATGCTTGGGGCGATAGAGGGGGTAGTCCTCGCTTTCCCCCTGGCCTGGGTCCTTGGCCTGTTCAAAAAGCGGAGCTAATCTTCGCGGAGAAGCGCCCTTAGCACCCCGCCGACGCCATCGACGCCGTCAACGACGATATCGGCCTCGGTTTCGATCTCCGGCGGACCCTCGTCGCTAGCCACGCCGACGCGCAGGATCTCCCGCAGCGCTCCTTCCTCGCGCAGCCTCTCGAGTTCGCGGAAAGCGTCGAGGTCCGTGGTGTCGTCGCCGATGAACATGGCTCTTTCTGGACTGTACTCCTCGACCAGGGTGCGGACGGCGGTACCTTTGTCGGCCCTGATGGGTGGACGCGCCTCGACGACGCCACGGCCCACCGTGATCCTGAGTCCCAGGCGCTCCCCTTCGCGCTTCACGAACTCCACGGATCGCTCGCCGACCTCACGCGGCGCGTTGCGGTAGTGGACGGAGGCCGTTATGCCCTTCTCCTCGACGAAGGCGCCATCGGGGGCGAGTTCCTCCTTCGCCAGCCGCTCCAGTTCCTGGACCCTCTCCAGGTAAGGCAGGGCGTCGGGGATCACCTCCACCTCACCGTCGCGCAGGATCTCGAACCCGTGGTTGCCAAAGTACACGACGTCTTCGAGCCCGATGAGGTCGAGGGCGTCCTGCGTCTTCCGCCCGCTGATGCCTGCTACCAGCAGATATATCTCGCTCAAACGCCTCAGCAAGTCCCTCAGCTCCTCGGAGACCTCCGACATGTCAGGCGTCGCTACGATGGGGGCGAGCGTGCCGTCTATGTCCGTGAGTACAGCCACCGAAGCCGGCACCTCGCCCCAGGCCCTCAGACGCTCCCAGGATTCTCTACCGTCTACCATGATGGCTCGCAGGATACATTCGTATGCATCTCCTCTGCAAATCGGGAAAACATAAGGCGGGCCTCTCTTACCTGACCCTGCTGACCCGGGCTCCGCCGGCAGCGTCGCTCAGCGTCTGGCGATTCGTCAGCAGCAGGTACCCGAACCCTATCTTGGACAGGAAGTCCAGGATCAGGAACAAGAACACCTCCACGGTCGAGTTGGCGGCGCCGAAGCCCCAGCTACCCAGCAGCCACACTATGGGATAGCAGGACCACAAGATAATGGTCAACAAAACCAGGGTACGGAAGGTGCTCTGCACCGAGTTGGGGCGGCTTGCCGCCGCCGCAGACAGACGCGTGTAGACCAGGTAGAGGAGGACGATCAGCGCGACGGTGCTCACGATGAACCAGAACCCCTTGCCGAAGGCGGTGAGGCTGGATCCCGCCTGCAGCCCTGTCAGGACCATGAACACGTCAATGGCTATGAGGCCGGCTATCAAGCCGACGTTACTGCGCCAGCTAGCCAGTGCGAGCAGAGCGAGGTCCAGCAGCAGCAGAGGAGTCGTGATCACCCAGTCCAGGTAACGGCCCCAGTAGAAGATCCTGCCCTCGATGAGGCCCGACGTCGCGCCGGTGGACATCGTCAGGTAGAAGAATGCGGCCACACCGGTGATCGCGGCCGTAATGATGAAGAAGTACCTGCTTCCTTCCGGCGCCCCGTTCATCAGGGAGAGGAAATATACCGTCGCCGCTGCGAAGCCGAGGGTGCCTATGGTCAACCAGAGAGTCTCCACGCTTTCCACTCTTTCCGTAGATGACAGGCAGGCTGACCGGCGGTGCAGGAAATCTACATGCCGTTCTCGCGGCCCTGGGCGCGGGCGCGGATGTCCTCGGGGTCGATCTCCCCATCGAGGTACTTGCCGATGAAATAGCCGATTATGCCGAAGAGCACGACGACGAGGGTCTCCTCGAACCCGATCAAAAACATCGAGAACAGTACGAGTGCCCCGATGACAGCGCCCCACTGTTTGTTGGTCCAGGTGGCCATCTCCTACCTTCCTTTCTCTAAGATGCAGTTCCTCTTACCGTGACTTCGACGTCCTTTACGGGCACGCGCTGGTCTTCCAGTACCCTCCTGATGTTCTCCCTGACACGCGCCGCGAGCTCGGAGTAGTTGTCCGACGAGGGGACCTGTATCCCGGCGAACACTATGTAGGAGTTGTTGTCTGAGGCGAGCGATGCTGAGGGGGACTCGGCGCCAACCTCCCTGGCTGCGCTCTCGGCTAGGGTTTTCACCGCGTTGGCGGTGATGACGGTCTCCCTGCCAGGCGTGTCGTCCATCACGGTGCTCCTAGAGACCCTGCGCCCGAAGGTGAGCTCCCTGAGCAGCAGGAGGAGTGCGATTAGTGCCACAAGCGCTCCCACGATCGCGATTACGACCCGTGCTGTCATCGTGAGGGAGGAGGCCGAGAACCCGTCAAGGGCCCCTAGCGCTCCCCTGTACCCCGTGTACTGGTTTACGACGTCGGCAGGGATGACCCCGTAGCATACGAGCAGCAACACAACGGGTACCGCAAACAGCAGCAGGGCCACTATAAGAAGGATAAGGCGGTTGAGGGCGTTCACTGTACCCTCGACTTCGTCTGCCTCGGGTCCGCTTCGACGAGCTTGACGTTGAGCTTGCTCACCGGCAAGCCCTTCTCGGAGAGGTATTCCTGTACCGTACTGCGCAGGTTCGACCTGATCGGACCGAGCTCCTCGCCTCGCCTCACCCTGGCTTCGAGGTCGACCTTGGCGCCGGGGCTCCGTCTGGCTTTCACGTTAACCGAAGAACCGAGGACGTCCGGAACATCTTCGGCGACCGACGAGATCTCCTCAGCCACCACGCTGCGGGTGACGTAGGTGCCCTTCGCCATGCGCACGCGCCGTGGGGTCGGAGGCTTTAGTTCGGAGATGAACCATATCAGCCCGAGTATCGCCAGCAGAACCAGGATGATGATCGTGGTGGCGGAGAGGCTGCCTTCCTCCACGTTCGTGATAAAGCTCTTGAGGCTGCTTGAGAAGTCGGAGATGGGTAGAGAGCTCAGGCTATAGTCGAAAAGGTCGAAGCTGTAGACCACCATGTACACGCCGAGCACGAAGAGGCCCGCGAAGACCAGTATCATTACCAATCTGTTAAAGACGCTCATCTTCGGCCACCTCAAGATCCTCGACTACAACCGTGGTCTTGCGTCCGCCGGCCTCGGGTGCCACGCGCTCCCTTATGCTCTCGGCTATCTCCGGTATGGGCCTGGGCAAAGGGTACCGGGCGATGATGTGGATCTCCAGATCATCGGGTCCGACAACCACCCCCGAGACTTTCTCGCTGCCCTCGTAGGTCGCAGCCTCGGCGTAGCGCCCGCGCCCAAGGGAGTGGACTCCTTCGGTGGCGAGAGCCGCGCCCGCGGCGGCCCTCGCAAGTTCGATTCCTTCTGCCAAAATATGCCTAGCTCTCTGGTGGGACGCTTCTTACTGGACGCGCTGCTGTTCCTGGGCCTCCTGCTCGCGGCGCTCCTGCTCGAGCTGGCGCTGGCGCTCCTGCTCGGCCTCCTGCTGCGGGAAGAAGATGTTGGAGACGGTTATGTTCACCTCGGTCACGCGCAGGCCAACCAGGCTCTCTACCCTGTTGGCCACGTTACGCCGCACGGCCTCGGCGAGCTGGGGTATGGACTTGCCGTACTCGGCGGTCAGCGTCAGGTCGATGGCCGCCTCTTCCTGGCCGACCTCGACCGAGACCCCCTGGGTCTGGCTTCCGCTGCTGCCACCGGTGATGCTCCCGATGATGCCGCTCACGGCCTGGGAGCCGCCGCTGCCCATCCTGATGCCGTCGACTTCCTGGGCGGCGATCCCGGCGATCTTCGAGACCACGCTGTCCGAGATGCTGGTGGAGCCGCGCTCGGTCTGTAGCGGGCTTCCGCTGCTCTGCTGAGAACTCTCCTCGCTCATACTTCTCCTTTCCTCACTGTGTTCGATCCTCGTACCCTGGTCTTCGTTACACCGCGCGGCGTGTGATCAGCCGGTAGATCGCCAGCAGAACTATCGCGCCAAGGGTCGCTATGAGAATGGACCCGATGCTTATCTCAGTTACTCTCGGTCCCCCGAAGAGACTCTGGACTATGAAACCGCCGACGAATGCTCCCGCTATACCGATCAAGATAGTGACTATGATCCCCCCGGGATCAGGCCCCGGCATGACCCACTTGGCCAGCACGCCGGCTATGAGCCCGATCACTATCAACGCCACGATGCCTATGCGCTTTCACCTCCCCCTAGCACACCAATTACCCCCACCGGACGATACCCGCAAGCGCAATATAACAGATGCCGTACCCGACGCTACTATTGCTCGTCTTACCCCCGACCCGGCCCGCATAAACGCCAATTGGCGCATATTTCCGGTTCAGGAGAGAAGAGTCTGTAATGCTGGCCACACGAAGGCCAGGGCGAAGAGCAGGGCCGCGCCGTAGAGCAGCGGATGAACCTCGCCGGCCTTGCCGCGGGAGAGTTTGATCAGGACGTAGGAGATGAAGCCGAAGCCTATGCCATAGGAGATGTTGAAGGTCAAAGGCAGCGTCAGGATGGTCAGGAAGGCAGGGATGGCCTCGTCGAAGCGCTCCCACGGGATGAGCCTGACGGCGGTCATCATCAGGAACCCGACCACGATCAGGGCCGGGGCCGTCACGGGCGATATGAAGAGAGGTTCGTTCCCTCCCATCGGATTCGGTATCGGGAGCGAGCCGCCGAATACCGAGATGAGGGGTGAGAAAGGCAGCGCGAACAGGAAAAGGAGCCCCACGACCACGCTGGTCAAGCCTGTCCTTCCCCCTTCCGCGACGCCCGACCCGCTCTCTATGTAGCTCGTCACCGAACTCGCGCCCATGCTGCCGCCGAGGACCGCAGCGAGAGAGTCGACGAGCAATATACGCTTGGCTTGCGGCACCCTGCCCTCCTCGTCGAGGAGTTTGCCCTCCTGGGCGACGGCGATCATGGTCCCCATCGTGTCGAAGAAGTCCGTCATGAATAGGGCGAAGATCACGGGTAGGAGTGAGATCTTCAATACCTGCGGCACCGCGAGCAGCCCGCCTCCGACGGTCGATGTGTCGAAACGGAAGTCCACTATCCCCGATGGCAGCGGCACGACCCCGAAGATCATGCCGACGATACCAGTGACGGCGATCCCGATTATTATGCCGCCCCTCATGCCCCGCGCCACCAGCGCGAGCGTGACTATGAGCCCGAACGCCGCGAGCAAGACAGGGCCTTCCGTTAGGTCTCCAAGAGCCACGTAGGTGTCAGGGTTCGGCACAACGAGCCCCGCGTTCTTCAACCCTATGAACGCGATGAACAGCCCGATGCCGACCGCGATCGCGAACTTCAGAGAGAGGGGAATGGCGTTCAAGACTGCCTCGCGCAAGTTGGTCAGCACGAGCACGGTGACGAGCACGCCTTCGACCACGATGACGGCCATCGCCTGCTGCCAGCTGAGTCCCTGGCCCAGGATGAGGGTGAAGGCCACTATCGCGTTCAGGCCGAGCCCCGAGGCGAGGGCGAGCGGGAAGTTCGCAACCAGGCCCATCGCGATGCACGCCACCGCCGCAGCCACGCACGTCGCGAAGAAGACGCCCGAGACAGGGAGCCCAGTACCCTCGGTGCCAAGGATCGCCGGGTTGACGAAGACTATGTAGGCCATCGTCATGAAGGTGGTCAGCCCGGCGACTACCTCCGTCCTGAGGTTCGTTCCCCGCTCGTAGAACCTGAAGAAGGTGCCCAAAATCTCGATCTCCCCTCTGCCGTCTATGTGCCCGAGAAATATAGCAACTAAAGGCTTCAGATTTCAGGCATCAGGAAGAGCTGATCGCGGATGTCGCGTGTGCGAATGTTGTGTATCGCGGTTGCTTTCGTGAAGGCGGCGGGCGCCGTGGAGCAACCCGTAAAACCTGATGTCTATAACCTACAAACCCAGTA
>DASSJP010000163.1:0-2030 GCA_035691165.1 Rubrobacter sp. | reverse complement strand
GAAGCGGGAGATGCATCCATGAACACTTCTATTCTAAGGTACGGTCCTCGACGCTTCGGGCGCACGATCGTCGTTCTTGCGGCGACGCTTGCTGCCCTGACGGCACTGATGATCCTCTCTCAGGCGAGGTCCTCAGAAGCCCAGGAGGCTCAGACCGTCACGGTCAATCCAAGCGACATCGGTTTCGGCGCCGTCACGCTTAGCGCCGATACTCAAACCAGGACCGTAACCATAACCAACGATGGCCTGGCCGATATTACGATCGGCAGCATCGACTTCTCAGGTTTATTGGGCATAGACACCAACACCTTCACTACCTCGCTCGGCCCAGGCGGCCTGGTCGTCGGAGCTGGTCAGACAGCCCAGCTCGACGTCAAGTTCGACCCGGTAACTACAGGGTTCAAGCAGGCAACCGGGACTCTCAAGGACCTCTTGGGAGTCGAGATAGAGGGCGCTCCACAGGTCACCGTAAGCGGCACCGGGGTGAACACGACTCCTTCTGGAGGACCTGAGTGCACCGTCGTGGGAACCAGCAGGGGCGAGACCTTGACAGGCACCTCGGGCAACGACGTCATCTGTGGCATGGGTGGCAACGACAAGATCAACGGCCAGAGGGGCGATGATGTCGAGCGTGGCGGCACGGGCAGAGACCGCATAACCGACCATAAGGGCAAGGACAGGCTCTTCGGCCAGGATGGGAGAGATACGCTCAACGCCCGCGACCACCGTCGTGGCGACGTACTCAAGGGTGGCTCAGGCAAGGACAGGGCATTCGAGGACAGGAAGGACAGGACCAGGAGCGTCTAGCTTCACCGAAATACCTGACCGCGAGAAACATTATGCCGAGCCGGGGCTGAGGAGAAGCCCCGGCTCTCGCCGAAGGAGTCTTCGGACGGTACCGGCTCTCCTGAGCGTCGCCGTAGAAGGGCGATGGTTGGAGTCTTTGTGCAAGATTCGCAAAGAACATGGCTGATCCTGGGTGTCGTGTTGGCGACTTTGCTCGCTTTGCTTGTGATGCGGGGATTCTACGCCGTATGCTGGTGACGAACTTCGGCGAACACCTTTTCTACTAACTGCGGTGAGTGGATCAATCTGGGCGCCGGCTTATGCGGTGTACTCTTTCCAGTGGCAGCGGAGCGCATGATCGAATTCCGTCTTCTCTGTCGCTCCAGGAGCCATTCCAATCGCCTCAGTTCCGCCCTCATGCGTTCCTGACGGTCTTCGGGCATTAGCTGCTCAATGTGCTTGTAGGAGACATCCTCCTCGGTTCTGAGCTCTACGAACCCCTCATCGGCCCTCAGGTGGTCTTCCAGGGTAATTCGTTCGATCTCCTCTCGGGACTCGCAGGGCAGTATCCAGAGTAAGGACTTTGCCAACTGACCTCTGCGCCTGGCTTCCAACGTCCGCCGCTCTGTGTCGAGAAATTTCTCCCAAGGGCTCTCCATCCTGACCCGCAGATAACGCCTGACCGACACCGCGTGCTCATCCGGGCCGCAATACAGAGGGTAGCCTCGACGGTCGTCTTCGATCGCATGGAGGATGCCTTCTTTTGTGACACCCCTGGCACTGAAGTGTCCCACCAGCGAGCCGTCCTGACGGCGTAGGGACAGCACGTCCTCGTCTCGCTCTAATCGGTAGCCATGCAATTCGGGAAAGTTCGTGGACCTCAGCACTACTCCACCACCATGAGCAAATAAGAGAAGCGCGCCGTTGAGCCGTCACTTGGATGCAACACTAGCGTGCCACAGGCCTGCTCAGAATGTGGTAATCCGTCGGCAGGAAGTACAATGTATCTAGGGTCATCACATAAAGTGTATGCAGCCAGAGACATGCCCTGATACACCCTCGTCTGAGCTTGTGAAAATTTAGTTTCAGGAGCCTCCGGCAGATATGCTCGAGAATGTGTCGCATGGCAGACGCTCCCTGCCTCAACGCGGGCTATGATCAATCCGCTACGCAACTCTGGCACGGGATTACATACTTTGCGCAGTCTCACTGGAGCATCTATCGAAACAGCACACTCACGGGAC
>DASSJP010000162.1:0-3897 GCA_035691165.1 Rubrobacter sp. | reverse complement strand
CGGCGAGGCTCTATTTGCCCAACTTCTTCACCCGAATGCGTAGAGAAACTGTCTGAAAGATAGATGAAGGATTCTCAACTGGGTGTCCTTGGCAGAAATCAGAGGCCGATTGAGGCTCATTCGCACCTCCTTGTCGCTCTGGGACACTCATTTCGGGGCCAATTCCGGTTTTCCAGACAGTTTCCGGAGGGAAATTCTACAAAGGTCGACCCCTACCAGAAGAAGGCACGAGACCGCGGGTATCCCGGACCCTCAGCGAGCGAGGAAGCTCCGTCCAATCACCTTATCTGCGGCGAGCGATCCCAGTTTCGGTGCTAAGCTGTTACAATCTCCGCTTCCGTCGGGGCCTTCCGCTCCCGGCGATTCACGATCACCGAGTGGCCGAGCGCCGTCAACCAGACCGCGACGATGAGGATGTAGATGACGATGGCCAGAGCCCCGCTTACCCCAATAGCCTCCAGGAAGGTCTTCATGTTCGTGATGAGGATGACGCCCGCCACAGCTGTTCCGAGGATGCGGGCCGGAAGGATACGGACGATGTAGGCCGCCAACGGAGCGGCTACGACGCCGCCGAGAAGGAGCGCCCCGACCACCGTCCAGGGTACCTGGGCGAAGCTCAAAGAGATCAAGAAGCCAACGCTCGCGCTCACGGCGACGACGAACTCGCTGGTGTCCACCGTGCCCACCACCTTGCGTGGCTCCATCCGCCGCGACGAGAGTAGCGTGGGCGTGGAGATCGGACCCCACCCACCCCCGCCAGCCGCGTCAAGGAAACCAGCTACTAGACCCAAAGGTCCCAAAAATACGCGAGCGACGGGCCTCACTATCACCGGCTGCTCCCTCCTCCTGAACGCGAACCGAGCGAGGATGTAGACACCCAAAGAGAACAAGAAGACCGCGACGATAGGCTCCGCAGCCTCAGCGGAGATTACCGAGCTCAACACCACCGCTCCCATGAAGGCTCCGATGCCGCCCGGGATCGCGAGCCACCCCACCTTTGACCAGTCCACGTTGCCAAACCTCCAGTGCGAGACGCCGGAAGCCAGGGTCGTTCCTACTTCGGCCATATGCACGCTCGCCGAGGCAAGTGCTGGCGTAAGCCCTACTATGAGTAACAGGCTCTGTGAGGTCGTCCCATAGGCCATCCCCAGAGCACCGTCCACCAGTTGTGCGACAAGACCAACTATTGCCAGAATAAGGAAACTGCGCATTTACACTAACCTCCGTTTCTTGGGTTTACCTACTTCTCCTGTAGACATTGTCCAGGAACTCTAACCGTTTCGGGTGGAAGAGCGCTATCCGCCGAATGGCCTATTTCTGTGGTTCTTTGTAATGCGAGGTAACAGGCAGCATCCCATTCACCCAAGTACACAGATCTCGACTTTAGCCATTCGGGTCAAAAAGGCAGGGTGCGCTCATCACTCATCCGCTTGAGGAGAGGCCATCTCAAGGCACCCACGCCCTGCTCTGACCTCGGAGAAGAAGGTCGCAGCAGCGCTCTGAAATAGGCTACTACTCTGGCACTTCTAATCCAACCACTTGGCCGACCGCGTTTGGCACTTCCCATTCCATCTCGTGCGCCCGGCAGCCCTCAGCGAGTTGGAACAGGTGCTTGCACACTTCGTCCGCGCGTGGACGTGGGCGGCCAACCCGGCAGCATTCACCCCGTTGCCAGTGACGCGTGGGGGCGGATCCCCACCAATGCAAAAAACGAAGAGCGGCGTGCGGAGATCTTCCTGGACGGGGAGAGTTTCCAGATCGAGGGTCCGCCGTTTTGCGAGTTATTAGAGATCATAGACGGAAGAGCCCGCTAGTCGAAATTGCTCAGAAGAACGTCTCTCATTTGGGGATGCGCTCAGGGCAGAGGTTCGTGCATGATTGGTAGCGGGAAAGTCATGAGGAAGGATACCGAGATTCTAGTGTCCTATCGCACAGTGCGAAGAAGTGCCGGGGATCACAACGAGCTGCTAGACGAACTCGCACCCTAGAGGCGCTACTATGATAAGCCTACCCACGCACACAGAGTCTGGCGAGAGCCTTCTCTGCTAGAAGGGGATAACCTCTGGACCTCTGGACTTAGCCCTCCTGTAAGCTGCGGGGGGGTAGAAGCCTATGGAGTTCGAGCCGCTCACCACAAGAGGGACACTCACGGACCCGTTCATCGTAGGTCTGGCTCGTCGGCTCACCATCGAAGAAGGTTATGATGCATAACTGCTCGCCTGCATCTAGTAGCACCACGCCGATGGAATAGCTGCACAGACAACGCAGCGCTACCAATTCCTCGAGCATCTCCTCGGCCTCCGTCCTGACATGGGTCTCAAGCACTATGATGGTTGGGTGATTCCTCGGGCACATCTGCCACGTGGCCCATTTTTACTGACGACCCTCATTCACAAAAGAGAGTCGTCGAGGCAATCTTGGGATGAGAGAGCGAGAAGGCTTCCTGGCCACGACCACGTGTTCCAAAAACGATCGCCGCCTCTTCCGCCGCATGCGAGGTCTCCAGACGACGCCGTAGAGTTGCGTAGTAAAGAGAGGTGAGCCAGAGGTTAGCGTCTGCTAGCTCCCCGACTTGCGCTGAGAGGTCGCGAGCTATGTCCCTGGTGACATCCTTCGGGACTTGCGATCTCGCTACGAACCGAACATCCTACGCCACCACGACCGGGACTCCTCCCGCTGCAAAGCCGCGGCTATCTCGCGCTGACGCTGGTGCTCCAGTTCGGCAATCGCCGTACGCCGCCTCTCCAGTTCCTCTAGGAACTGGCGGCGCTCCTCGCTCATGAACGCGAGACGATCTCGCTGCTCACGCAATATCTCCAGCCGCTCGTCACCACTTCGCGCCTCTCTGCGTATGTACTGCAAGACTCGCAAGACAACGAAAAGGATTCCCACACTTACAGCTAAGGAGCCTGTTGCCAAGAGAACAGCAAGCAGACCGAGGCTCACCTGAACACCCTTCGCCACCAGGGCCACTGTACGCGCTCCTTAGCCCCTCCCGCAGGGGTCTGGGGCGCTGCTGGCCTCTCTAGCTGCGCTACCATGCTGATATAGTAGAGCCTGCGGAGACCACGCGCAGGCCGTCAGTTGCACTACGAACGACCGAGCCGGGGCCCTACTGGGCTCCGGCCCATCGCTATCAGCACAGCCAAAAAGTCGAGCACCCAGCTCTAGGTTGTGTCTGGCGGCTCATGAGGGCAGCCACATCAACAGCGAGGCGATCACCACCATCGCCCGTTAATGACCGCCCGCTTCTCGTAGCGCTTCGTTATGGCGCGCTACTGCTTGAGGCGGTTCAAGAACGTCTACTCCAAGATGCGCCTGCGGTACGATAGCTCGGGTAACAACAACGGCACCACCAACATCACCGGAGTTCCGGGTTTCGTTGGCAACGGGTACCACTTCAGAGGCAACTCGGTCGCAACAGTGCTGTCCTCGAACAGCCTCAATCCAGGCAACGAAAACATTACGCTTACACTTTACGTCAAAACAACGCAGCCACCAAGCACGGCTGTGGGCGATTACGATCTCATTCGCAAAGGGTTGGCGAGCACTCCGGGAGGAGATTACAAAATGGAGCTCCTCCCGAGGAAAAACCACACCAAGGCCAAGGCGTTTTGCTTCTTCAAGGACACATCGAAAACGGTAGGAAAGATCGTCAATGGTCCGAACCTGGCAGACGGAACGTGGCACACTGTCAGCTGCACGAAGACACCAACGAGCGTTCAGCTCGCGGTCGACGGGACGACCTACACAAACCCGGTGCACCTCGGTTCCATCTCGAACAGCGCCCCATTGACGATTGGAGCAAAAACGGGACGAGGGGATTGGTATAGCGGCGACATGGACGAGGTGTCGGTCGACATCTTCTAACAGCGGTATTCATAAGTACTTAACCTC
>DASSJP010000161.1:0-2581 GCA_035691165.1 Rubrobacter sp. | reverse complement strand
GGAGTTGCAGGGCGCGAGCGTAGAAGAAGACGTAGAGGTCGGAGGTGCCTGTGTATACCTCGGGGAAGACACTCTTGAGTGCAGGCTTGAGATCCTTTATGAGCTCCTGCCGCACATAGGGTGGGTTGGCGAGGATCACGTCGAAGCCGCCAGCGGCCCCGTTTTCGTCGCCGGCGAAGACTTCGGCGAACTCTACCTGCCAGTCGAAGCCGGGCACCTTGCCGTCGGGGTGTGCCCAGTCGGAGATCCTGCGGCGCATCCCACCTATCTCTTGGCGCAGGCGTTCTTTCTCCTCACCGTGGGCCTTGAGGAAGTTGGTCTTTAGGCCGTTGAATTCCTTTATGTCGACCCGGCGGATCATGTCCACGTCGTAGTCGCCAGAGGGGTCTGGGGCGGTGAGGCTGTCGCCTGTCTCTATCTTGAAGTCGAGGTTGGGGAGGGGAGGGGGCTTCTGGCCCTCCTCGCCCTCGAACTCCACGACGAGCGAGAGCCAGAGTCTGAGACGCGCGATGTTGGCGGCGAAGGAGTCTATGTCTACGCCGTAGAGGCTCTTCTGGATGATCTCCAGCTTCCGGTCGAAGTTCGAGATGGGGTCGAGGCTGTGGGCGGCGAAGAGGCTCGCCCTCAGGTCGAGCAGCTCGTGCATCATCCCCAGCAGGTATGCACCGCTCCCGCACGCAGGGTCGCAGACCGTTACGTCTTGCAGGGCCTTCAACGCCATCTCCGGATCGCGCAGCCCGGCGGGCTCGTGATCCTCGACGAAGCGTCGCACGGCATCCGGCGAGTCGTTTGGCAGCCGTGCCCCGAGGTGACCCTTGAGCGCTTCTCGGCACATGAACGATACGACGGGTTTCGGGGTGTAGTAGCTGCCCGTCTCGTGGCGGCCCGTCACCAGCTCCTCGAAGACCCGGCCGAGCATCTCCGGGTCGACGGCGACCTCAACGTCGAGCGGTGTGCTCTCGGTTACGGTGAAGTTGAATCGCCCGAAGAGGTCTTCGAGGATCGTCTCCATAGCCGCGTCGGGCACGACGATGGCGTCGTCGTTGTCGTCCTCGTTCCTCTCGAAGAGCCCGCCGTTCAGGTAGGGCACGTCGCCGAAGACCCCACCCGTGTAGCCGCCGTCGTTGATGCCGGCCACGTCCACCTCGTTGGGCGTGTTCAGCCCGGAGAAGAAGAGCAGCTGCATCCGGTCGCGATAGAAGTTCTCGTCGTGCTCGTCGCTCCTGTACGATCTCCAGAGCGCCGGCAGGTAGTTGGCGTCCCCGTCGAACCTCAGCCAGCCTTTCTTCTGGATGAAGGCGATGAACATGAGGCGGTTGAAGAGCCGCTGCGTAAAGAGGCGCTTGCGCTCCGTAGCTTCACCGGCGATGCCCTCGACGAGCGTCTCGACGCGGGCGAAGACGCGGGCGTACTCGCGGAAGAACTCGTTGGTTACGGGCTCCACGGCGAAAGCATCGTCGTGGCGGGTCTGGATGCCGAGGGCGGAGGCCCCTTCCAGGCCGTCGAGGTCGAGCATGGCCATGCGTTCTGAGGCGGTGCGGTGCTCCTCCTCGGGGCCGACGGTGATGCGGCGGTAGAGCCTGCGGCGGCCTTCATCGGTGGAGTAGCGGGTGTTCACGAAGTGCCAGCGGGCGCGGCCGGCGTCGGAGAATACGAAGAGGGCGCGATCGTGGCCTTCGGTGTGGAGCTTCTCCATCACGCGCCGCTCCGCCTGGAGGGAGAGCCTTTCGGAGTTTAGGCGGCAGTGGATCACCTCGAACCCGCCATCCGCGCCGGTAGCCAGGACCACCGGGTCTTCGGCCAGCACGCCGGATACAGTCTCCGGCCCCTCCCGCCGGGAGAGTGGGGCATCTTCCCTGTCGTAGTTCAACTCCGACCAGAACAGCCGCCGCAGCGGATCCAAGCCCCTAAAGTTGTCCAGGAGCCCCAAAACCTTACGCTGAAGGGCTATACCTTCCATCCTCGCGGCTCTCCCATCTCTTGCGCGAGTTCTTGTTTTCCCATCCCTGTTACCGGGCGTACCCGATAGTCATGCTCTAAAGTATAAGCAGATGGGTATGCTCAGATGAAGGATCTGGTTTGATAGAGTCGGGGAGAAATGGGTAGCGACGAGCTCGTCGGGCGGTTGCTCGCGGGGGACCGGCGGGCGCTTGCGCGTGTGATCTCGAAGATAGAGCGCGAGGAAGTGGAGACGGCCGAAATAGTCGCGGAGATCTTCAAGGAGACCGGCGACGCACTTACGATAGGTTTCACGGGGCCGCCCGGCGTCGGGAAGAGCAGCGTCATAGCGAAGCTCATAAAGCTATACAGGGAAGAAGACAGGCGGGTCGGGGTGGTCTCGGTGGACCCTTCGAGTCCGTTCTCGAAGGGCGCGATCCTGGGCGACCGCATCCGCCTGTCGGACCACTTCCTCGACCCGGGCGTATTCATCCGCTCGATGGGGAGCAGGGGACATCTGGGGGGACTTGCAGGCGGCTCGCGGCTCGCCGCGATGGCGATGGAGGCGTGCGGATACGACGTTGTGATCTACGAGACCGTGGGGGTGGGGCAGGGGGAGGTCGAGGTTGCCTCGGCGGCTGAC
>DASSJP010000160.1:0-6589 GCA_035691165.1 Rubrobacter sp. | reverse complement strand
GGATGGCAGGAGGCTGGATATCTCGCTGACCATCTCCCCCATCAGAGACTCAGCCGACAACATAACCGGCGCCTCCACGATCGCCCGCGACATAACCGAGCGCAAGCGGACCGAAAATGCTCTGCGTGAGATCAGGGAAGCCGAGCGCCGCCGGCTGGCACGTGATCTGCACGACGGTGCCTTGCAAGACCTGGCCTACACCACGGCGGCTATGGGGCTGATGATGCTCAACGCCAGGGACACGAGCCTGGAGAAAGAGCTGCAAGCGGTGATCGACGCCGTCAGGCGTGCCGCCAGGGGGCTTCGTGACGTGGTCAACGACCTGCGTCTCGAACAAGACCGGCCTTTGCCCGAGTTGGTTGAGTCTCTGGTGAAGATGAACCAGGTGATGGCCAGGGGCCGCGAGATAAGCCTGGAGTTGGCTGAAGATTTCCCCTCGACGCCGCTTGGGGAGACGGGGACGCAGATGTTGCGCATAATCCAGGAGGCGCTAACCAACGCAAGGCGCCACTCGGGAGCCAGCAGAGTACTGGTCAACCTGAGGTCTGAGGGGGGAGATCTGATCGTAGAAATCTCCGATGACGGGCAGGGGTTCGGGCCGACCACAGCCTCCGGCGTGGGCCTGAGCAGCATGCGCGAGCGGACCGCCGTCCTCGACGGTGAACTGGAGATCGATAGCGAGATCGGTCATGGAACCAGGGTCAGGTTGCGGGTCCCGTCACCGCAGGAACGATAGGGGTGGAAAGGCTCGCAACACGGGTCCGCGTAATGCTGGTCGAGGATCAGGCAGACTTCAGGCACCTCATGGCAACCCTGCTTGGCCGGCAGCCGGATCTCGAGGTGGCAGCGGAAGCCAAGTCGCTCGCCGAAGCCCGCGTGCACGTTGAGACAGCGAGGTTCGACGTGGTGGTCCTGGACCTGGGGCTCCCCGACGGCACAGGAACGGACCTGATCGCGGATCTGCGCAACGCGAACCCGGACACGTCCGTACTGATCCTTAGCGCCAGCCTGACCCCCGATGGCCTAGCGAGGGCATCCGAAGCGGGCGCGGACGAGATAATGGACAAGTTTGCCGCACTTGACGAGGTCGTCGATACCATAAGACGCCTGGGTAGCTGCTGAACAAGTCAGGTCGCCACGCGCACCGCAACTAGATCATGCGTATAGGGCGATGAATTTCTTGGCGTAGTACCTGGCCCAGTCGGCGCCAGGAGCGATGAGGGGTTGTTCGTTCGCGACCAGGACTAGCATGTGGACGAGCTCGCTCTTGGTGAAGCTGGCGTCAAGGAGCGCATCGAGCTTCTCCCGCAGATAGTCCGCGTACCATAGAGGCCATTCGGGGTCGGCGCCGTCCGTTTCGATGTAAGCCTGATGATGGGCTTCACCAACCTCGTGAAAGAGATCCTCCAACTGGCCCGCGAGCTCCGTCTGCGCCATCTCATCCTCCACCACGTAACTTGTGTATCACGTGCAAGTATATGTCCGGCTCGAAAGCCCCGCAACATCGCCACAGGCCTCCGGCCCGCCGACTTTCCGCGCTGATAAACTCACCTATACGATGATAGAGACGGGAGAGGCTGTGTCCGGTCAGAGCACCTGGGGAAAAGAGGATCTGGAACGGCGCAACCACGAGCTCTCGGTGCTGAACGAGATCGCCCGCGAGCTCAATCGCTCCGTGGAGCTTGGCGAGGCGCTCGGGTTCACGCTGTCTCAGGTGGCCGAGCTTCTGGGGTTGCGCACGGGTTGGATCTGGCTGATGGACGATTCCTCCCCCGAGCCGTACCTCGCCGCGGCCCGCAACCTCCCTCCTGCCCTGGCCGACGACCCGCGCCGCATGGACGGCGCGGGCTACTGTTATTGCCTCGACACCTACAAGCAGGGCGACCTGGAAGGCGCCGCAAACGTCAACGTCCTGACCTGCAGCCGTCTCGACGGGCTGGTGGACGGCACGGGCGGTCTGCGCTACCACGCCAGTATCCCTCTCTACGCCGGGGAGAAGAAGCTCGGCGTCATGAACGTCGCGAGCCCCCAGTGGCGCGGCCTCTCGCCGGAGGACCTGCAACTGCTCTCCACCATAGGTGACCTGCTCGCCATCGCCGTCGAGCGTGCCCGCCTCTTCGACCGCAGCGCCAGGCTCGGCGCCGTCGAGGAACGCAACCGTCTGGCGCGTGAGATCCACGACACCCTCGCCCAGGGGCTCACAGCCACGGGCCTCCAGTTGGAATCGGTGGAAGCCTTCCTCGATGACGAATCTACCGTGGATCGCGCCCGCGAACCGTTGCGCCGCGCCATCTCTCTCACCCGCTCGAACCTGGAAGAGGCCCGCCGCTCCGTCCTCGACCTCCGTGCCGCCCCGCTCGAAGGCCGCTCCCTCCCCCAGGCTCTCAAAACCCTGGTGGACCGCTGGGAAGCGGAGACGGGCGTAGCCACGCGGTTCGGGGCCGTGAACGGCAGCCGCCCGCTCCCGCCGCGCGTCGAGGTCGCCCTCTACCGCGTCTGCCAGGAGGCTCTCACCAACGTCGCCAGGCATTCGTGCGCAAGCCGCGTGACGGTCAGGCTCGTGGCAACACCCGAGGCTGTGCAGCTTCTCGTCATGGACGACGGCCGCGGCTTCGACCCCTCCCGCGTTGCGGATGACCGGCACGGCATCGTCGGAATGAGAGAGAGGGTGGAGATGCTCGGCGGCTCCCTGGAGATAGAAAGCGGCGAAGGTACACGCGTCGAGGTCACTTTGCCGCTCGAAGGGCTGCAGGGTGGATAAGGTCAGGCTCCTCGTCGCCGACGACCACCCGATGCTACGCGAGGGCCTCGTCGCCGTGCTCGGCACCCAACCGGACTTCGAGGTGGTCGGCGAGGCCGCAGACGGAGACGAGGTCGTCAGGCTCGCGAGGAGTCTGGACCCGGATGTGATCCTGCTCGATCTGGAGATGCCACATACGGACGGCGTCCAAGCCCTCGAACGACTCCGCGACGCCGGCTCTCGCGCCCGTACCGTCGTCTTCACAGCCTACGACACAGACGCCAGAATCCTCGGCTCTCTACGAGCAGGAGCACGCGGATACCTTCTGAAAGGCGCGTCGCGGCAGGAGATCTTCAGCGCCATACGTACCGTCAATGCCGGTGGTTCCCTCCTGGAACCTGCTGTTACGGACAGGCTGCTGGAGCGCATAGAAGGCGACGAAAACATCCCGCAAAACCGCCGCCTCACACCCCGCGAGCTGGAGGTGCTCGCGCTCCTCGCCCGCGGCATGAAGAACGCCGGGATCGCAGACCGCCTCTTTATCTCAGAACGTACGGTCAAGTTCCACGTCGGCTCCATCCTCGCCAAGCTCGATGCCCAGAACCGTACCGAAGCGGCCAGGATCGCCGTCCGGCGCGGACTCGTGGAGACCTCGTAGCCCGCACTACACACCCTGACCTGTTTACCGCCGTCCAACACCATGCCCGGCTTCCCCATCGCAAAGGGAGGCGAAACACGACATATCTGTCGGATCGAGCATCCCTACCTGTACCAAAGTACAGGCCGAAAACCATCCCTCCTGACGTTTCCGGGCGGCGATCAGGGCGATACATTGTATTCAAACAAGATCTGGAGGAATACGAATGACCGGAGAATCTTCACATCGCACGGCGCTCATCACGGGCGGATCGCGCGGTTTAGGTCTGGCGCTGGCGCGCAGGCTGGCCCGGGAGAACTGGACCCTGATCATCGACTCCCGCGGCGGTGACGCCCTTGAAACCGCCCGCGCGGAACTGGCGAAACACACCCGCGTCGTCGCCATCGTGGGAGACGTAACAGACCCGGAGCATCGAGGAGCACTCGCGGAGGCGGCGCACGATGCCGGAGGCGTTGACGCGGTCGTCAACAACGCCAGCATCCTCGGCCCTAGCCCGCAACCGGAGTTGCTCGACTACCCGCTCGACGTATTGGAAGAGGTCTACAGGACGAACGTGATCTCACCCCTCGCGCTGATCCAGGCTCTCAAGGCCGAACTGAAGCCGGGAGCGCGCATCGTCAACGTGACGAGCGATGCCGCCGTCGAGCCGTACGAAGGCTGGGGCGGATACGGGTCGAGCAAAGCCGCCCTGGAACAGCTCACCAATATCCTCGCAGCCGAGAACCCAGGGCTGCGCGTCTACCGCGTTGATCCCGGGGACATGCGTACCAGGATGCACCAGGAGGCGTTCCCTGACGAGGACATCAGCGACCGCCCACTCCCCGAAGAGAGCTTACCCGGCTTCGTGGAGTTGCTGACCGGAGACCTGCCGAGCGGACGCTACGAAGCCCGCGCACTCATCGCGAAGGCCGGTACGTCTACCCCGGATCAGGGATCATAAGGAGCCGGGGTGTTTAGCACGGAGCTGGCCGAGATCGTACTGATAGTGGAAGACGTGGAGAGGTCGGCCCGCTTCTACCGGGAAGTTGTCGGCCTGGCGCCCGAGAACGAGCCGGAGAACGACTGGGCCTGGTTCTGGACCGGCGAGCCAGGCCGTGCCCAGCGCATGGCCCTTCACAACGGCCCCCTACTTTTCGAGGACAAGTCTCCTCTCCCGGAAGGCGAGCGCTGGGGAAACGTCCACTATGCGTTTAACGTTCCCCGTGACAGGCTGGAAGAAGCCGTCGAGCACGTCCGCCAGAACGCCACTGAGGTCTTCGGCCCCGTCTACTTCGATTGGATGGAGGCCCTCTCATACTATTTCTACGATCCGGACGGGAACCTGCTGGAGTTCTGGTCCCCGGACCCGGCGCAGAGCCTCGGAGGAGGACGACATGAAGGCTAAAGGACTGGTATGGCTGGGAACACGAACCCGGAAGTTCGATGACACGGTCAGGTTCTTTGGAGATGCGCTTGGCCGTCGCATAGAGCACGAGGAGCCGGGCTTCACGGTCTTCCGGCTTCCCAACGGGGACAAGGTTGAGGTATTCGGTCCCTGCGACCAGGACCACGAGCACTTCACTACGGGTCCTGTCGCCGGTTTCGTGGTTGACGACGTCAGGGAGGCGCGGGCGGATCTCGAAGGGGCCGGGATCTCGTTCATCGGTCCCGTTCACGAGGCCGACGACGGCGGCTCCTGGTCCCATTTCACCGGCCCGGAGGCAATGTCTACGAGATCACCGCGTTCCCCTATTAATTTGAAGAGATCCTTGGGAGAAGATTATGTACAACACGATTACAGAAGAATTGGAAACCATGGACACCTTTCCGGACTATCCTGAGGCGAAATCGCCGCTGCGCTTCGAGTTGCCGCCTGAACTGGAGGCCGGGGAGCCGCCGGAGGCGCGAGGACTGCGCCGTGACGAAGTCAGCCTGATGGTCTCCTACCTGGCCGACGACCGCGTCGTCCACTCCAGGTTCACAAACATCCCCGATTTCCTCGAAGCCGGCGATACACTCGTCGTTAACACCAGCGGCACTATGAACGCAGCCCTCCCCGCCGAGTACGGGGACGGCACACCTCTCACGGTGCACCTCTCAACCCACCTGCCAGCGGACCTGTGGGTCGTGGAGCTGAGGTCGTCTTCGGGTGATGAACCTGTACTTGACGGTAAATCAGGAGAGATTCTGATATTACCGGAAGGTGCCAGCATGATCTTGCAGACGCCTTATCTATCGGAAAACAGGCATCAGGACGGGGGATCCAACCGTCTGTGGCTGGCAACTCTGAACCTGCCTGTGAACCTTAATGATTATCTGGAGCGGCACGGGTCTCCGATCCGTTACCGCTATGTAAGGGAGAGCTGGCCTTCGAGTTACTACCAGACGGTCTACGTCACCGAGGTAGGCAGCGCCGAGATGCCTTCCGCCGGAAGGGCGTTCACGCCCGAGCTCATCACGCGCCTCGTTGCAAAGGGAATCCACGTCGTGCCGCTGATCCTGCACACTGGCGTCGCCAGCCTCGAGGACGACGAGCCGCCCTACGAGGAGTTCTACCGTGTCCCTGCTGAAACCGCCCGCGCGGTCAACGCGGCGCGCACGGCTGGACGCAGGGTGGTAGCGGTCGGGACGACCGTGGTGCGCGCCCTCGAGACCGTCACGGACGAGAACGGCGTGACCCATCCGGGTGAAGGATGGACCGACCTCTTCATAACCCCGGAGCGAGGCGTGCGGTCCGTGAATGCGATGCTGACAGGGCTGCACGAGCCCCGTTCGACCCACCTGTCGATGCTGGAGGCGCTCGCCGGAAGCGGGTCGGCATGCCCCCTCGCCACAACGGGGCGGGACCATCTCAAGGTCGCCTACTCCGAGGCCCTCGAGCAAGGCTATCTCTGGCACGAGTTCGGGGACCTGCATCTGATCTTGTAGGCTTCAGGTCTCAGGCTTCAGGTGTCAGTTCCCGGTGAACTGGAGGAGGAGTATGTGAACTTCAAGGTGAACTTCATGGATGGGACGAAAGCGTGCTACACCAAGGGAGTAACGAGATGACATACGAGCTGCCACAACTGCCATACCCCTACGACGCACTAGAACCCTCAATAGACGAACAGACCATGCACCTCCACCACGAAAAACATCACAATACCTACGTCACCAACCTGAACGCCGCTCTCGAAAAGCACCCCGAGGCTGACCCAGGTAACCTCGAAGAG
>DASSJP010000159.1:0-4681 GCA_035691165.1 Rubrobacter sp. | reverse complement strand
GAGGAGAAGCGAGACGGAATCCACTTCGACCAGATGCCAGGCGTCCTCAAGCCTTTTTCGCGCCAGATCTTCTCTAACACGGGCCAGGCCGTGATGAACCACTTCGGCGTCCCGAAGACTTTGGGCGAGGACAACCGCAAGCTCGTCGCAGGCTCGCCGCTCCTCTTGGCGGTGCTCCTCGATAAGTCCGAGTACCGTCCCGGTGAGCTCTCCGGCTTCTACTCCATCTTCGGGATGGGGGCGGCGGTCGAGAACATCTGGCTCACCACGACGGAGCTGGGAATGGGCATCCAGTTCGTCTCGACACCGATGGAGATCCCCGAGAACTGGGAGCGGCTGAAGAACCTCTTCAAAGTCCCCGACGACCTCGAGCTCATGGCCGTCTACCGGCTCGGGTACGTCCCGAAGGAGCAGCGGCGGCCGACGATCGACTGGTCCAGCCGCCAGCGCAAGCGCCTCTCGCAATACGTCTTCCGCAATACTTGCGATAGCCCCGAACCGGACCTGGCTACCCGGATGGGGCCCGATCAACGTTGAGCGGAGTCTCTCCCAGGATACTCTCCGTGGCGGGCGCCCTTCCGCCGCATCGCGTCGGGCAGGAGGAGGCGAAGACGTTCGCCAGGGGCATGTTCTCGCGCAGGCACGGAGACTTCGAGCGGCTACTCCCCATCTTCGACAACGTCCACGTCGAGAACCGCTACTTCTGCGTGCCCGTCGAGTGGTTCGAGCAGGACCATACGTTCCCCGAGAAAAACGCCCTCTACGTCGAGCACGCGCTCGACCTCTCCGAGAAAGCCGCGAGACGTGCGATGGACAGGATCGGGGTCGAGTCCGATGATGTAGGTGCGATCTTCTTCGTGTCGACGACAGGGCTCTCGACGCCGTCGCTGGACTCGAAGTTGATCTTCCGCCTGGGCCTCTCCGAACACACGCGGCGAGTCCCGATCTGGGGCCTCGGTTGCTCCGCCGGCGCCGCAGGTATCGCCAGGGCCGCCGAACACGCGCGCCTGTACCCAGACCAACTCGTCCTCCTCGTGGCGGTCGAGCTCTCGGGCCTCACCTTCCAGCGCGGCGACCGCTCGAAGAGCAACCTGATCTCCACGAGCCTCTTCGCCGACGGCGCGGCGGCCGTGCTGATCGGAGGCACAACGGGCCCCGAGGTACTCGGCGGCTACAGTACCACCTGGCCAGATACAGAGGACATCATGGGATGGGACCTCGTCGACACGGGCCTGAAGGTGCAGCTCTCCAAGAGCGTCCCGACGATCGTGCGCGAGAAGTTCCGAGACAACCTGGAGCAAGCCTGCGACTCGCTCGGACTAGCCTTCGAAGACATAAGGCACTTCGTGCTGCATCCTGGCGGGTCGAAGGTGCTCGACGCTTTCGAGGATGTGCTCGGCCTGGAACAGGGCGGCCTCACCACGAGCCGCGACGTGCTGCGCGACTGCGGGAACATGTCCAGCGTCACCGTGCTCTTCATCCTGGAGCGCTTCCTCGAAAGCGGGGAGTTCGCGAAGGGCGATCTCGGGGTGCTCTCGGCGATGGGACCTGGCTTCTCAGCGGAACACGTGTTCTTTAGATGCTGAAGGGACGCCGTCAGCATCCGGGCAGCCAGCATTTCAGCAGTTCAGCTTGTCAGGTATTGGTTGTGGGCGGGGTGATGCGCTGAATACCGTGTTTCTCGTTTCGGGGGTGATGCTTGTCGGGCTCCAACGTTTGCTGGAGCTTCGGTACTCGCGGCGGAACGAGATCCGGCTTCGCTCCCGCGGCGCGGTCGAACGCGGCGTCGGTCATTATCCGTGGATGGTCGCAATTCACAGTCTCTGGCTACTCTCGACGCTCGTCGAGGGACTTCTGCGCGGGCCGGAGATTCCTTCGTGGTGGCCCTTGCCGCTCGCCGTGTTCATGCTTGTCCAGCCTCTACGGTACTGGGCGATTCTGTCCCTCAAGGAGAACTGGAACGTGCGGATACTCGTCGTGCCGGGCGGTAAGCTCGTCCGGAGCGGGCCGTACCGCTACTTCCCGCATCCCAACTACGTCGTCGTCGCCGTCGAGGTACTGACCTTCCCCCTCATCTTCGGCGCCTGGATCACCGCATTCGTCTTTTCGATTCTCAACGCAGCGTTTCTCTACGTGCGCATAAGGGAGGAAGAACGAGCGTTGAGGGAGTTCGCAGGCTAATATGGGTAGCTAGTCAGACTGTCAGCAGGAAATGCTGACGCCTGTCGACCGGAGGGAGGCACGATGCTGGATCTCAAATACATCCGTGAGAACGCGAAAGCCGTCGAGGAGAATTCCATAAACCGTGGCGTCGATGTTGATGTGGGCCTTGTCGTGAAGCTGGCCGACAGGCGCTCGGCGCTCATACAGGAGTTGAACGAGCTGAAGCAGCGCCAGAACCAGATGGCGAAGAGCATCGGCAGGGAGCGCGACGAGGAGGCGCGGGGGATGCTCATCGAGGAGTCACGTGCCCTGAAAGAACAACTCCCCTCCAAAGAAAAGGAGCTTCACGAGGTCGAGGAGCGGCTTCGGGAGGAGCAACTTAAGATCCCGAACATGACCCATCCCGACTCGCCCATCGGCAAAGACGATACGGAGAACGTCGAGATACGTCGCTGGGGGGAAGTGCCTGCCTTCGACTTCGAGCCGAAGGACCACGTCGAGCTCGGTGAGCACCTCGGCATCATAGACTTCGACGCCGGGGCGAAGACCACGGGGAGCAAGTTCTACTTCCTGCGTGGCGACGCGGTGCTTTTAGAGCTCGGCCTGATCCGATACGCGATGGACATCCTGGTCGAGCGTGGCTACCAGCCGACCATTACGCCCGACCTGGCGCGGGATCAGATGCTCGTCGGGACGGGGTTCATCCCGCGCGGGCCTGAGACCCAGATCTACTCCGTCGAAGACTCCGACCTGTCCCTGATCGCGACCGCAGAGATCACTCTCGCAGGCCAGCGCGCTGAAGAGATTATGGAGGAAGGGGACCTTCCCCTGCGCTACGCGGGCCTCTCCCACTGCTTCCGCACGGAGGCGGGCTCGCACGGGCGCGCGAGCCGCGGCCTGTACCGGGTCCACCAGTTCACCAAGGTCGAGATGTTCGCGTTCACCACGCCGGACCAGTCCGAGGACCTCCACGAAGAGATGGTCGAGATAGAGGAGCGTATCTTCCAGGGACTGGGATTGCCTTATCGTGTGGTTGACATCTGCACCGGAGATCTCGGCGGCGCCGCATACCGCAAGTACGATCTCGAAGCCTGGATGCCAGGAAGGAACGACTTCGGCGAGGTGACGAGCACCTCGAATACCACCGACTACCAGGCCCGCAGGCTCAGTATCCGTTACCGGAAAGAAGGCGGACGACCTCAACTCCTCCATACCCTCAACGGCACGGCCATCGCCATGAGCCGAGCCCTGATCGCACTCCTTGAGGTCTACCAGCAACGAGACGGCTCCATCTCGCTACCGGAAGCCCTCGTCCCCTACGTCGGCAAGGAGAGACTAGAAGCTGTGGCGTCATAGCCTCATATTGTGGGGATCAACCTCGACCGGACATACGCCGGACAATTGTGAGAACATACCCGCGGTGATGGGGTATATCTGCAAAGGTTCTGAAGGTGAGGGTGGGCGTTGGAGCCTGGTGTGGCTCTAGCGCTGATCGCCATAGCTCTGGCGTACGCTTTCGATTTCGCGAACGGATTCCACGACACGGCGAACGCGGTGGCGACCGTCATCTACACCAGGGCGATGAAGAGCCGCAACGCCATTATCATGAGCGGCCTGCTGAACTTCCTCGGGGCCGTCGTCGTTGGCACGGCGGTGGCGATGGTTATAACCGAGGTCGTACCCGCTGACGTAGTCACGATGAAGCTGATACTGGCTGCGCTTGTAGCCGGACTCATGTGGAACCTCGGGACGTGGTACTACGGACTCCCGGTCTCCAGCTCCCACACCCTGGTGGGTAGCCTGGTCGGCGCGGGCCTGGCGGCGAACTGGATCTCCGGCGTCCAGTGGGGGTCCCTGACCAAGATCATACTTTCACTTCTGATCTCCCCCGTACTCGGGATCGTCCTTGGTTGGATGGTAACCCGCATGACCCTGCCGCTCGCCGGACGTAGAGCATCAGGGAAGAGGTCGGGCGCCGATCACCCCAGGCTGCTGCGGTGGATGACTATTCTCTCCGGGGCTGCGGTATCTTTCTCGCATGGCTCTAACGACGGACAGAAGACGATGGGCGTGATAACGCTGGTGCTGATAGCGGAGTTCGGGCGCTCGCAGTCAGCCGGCGTGCCGTTCTGGGTCGTGGTTACGGCGGCCGCGGCTATCGGGCTCGGGACCATGATCGGGGGCTGGCGCATCATCCGTACAGTGGGCGAGAAGATCAGCCAGGTGGGGATAACACCCGTCCAGGGCTTCGCGGCGCAACTCTCCGCCGCCCTGATCATCCTGATCGGTAGCCGCGTCGGCGCCCCCGTCTCGACCACCCACGTCCTGTCTTCAGCCGTCGCCGGCTCTACGATCGGCGAGCACACCCGCCAGGGTCTGAACTTCAAGGTGGCATCGAACATATTCCTCGCCTGGATCGTAACCCTGCCAGCTACAGCCTCGATGGCGGCCGTGGTCTACCTCCTTTTCGGACTCCTTTAACATCTGCCCGGATTGTCGCCCTAGATCACGCCTTCCT
>DASSJP010000158.1:0-11388 GCA_035691165.1 Rubrobacter sp. | reverse complement strand
CGTCAACCACGAGGGGACCCTCCGCCGCGCTCCTCGTCGCGGTATCCCGGCCACGACGCGGTCCTTGAGATCAGGCGGCGGCGCCTCGATGGTAAACGCGAGGTCCGCGAGGTGTTCGTGGGCGAGCCTGAGGTCCTGTGTCTCCTCCCTGCAGCTCGCGCACCCTTCTATATGCTCCTCGACCTCCCGCTCCTCCCGAGGTTCGAGGGCGCCCATCACGTAAGGACCGAGGAGGTCCCGCGTCTGTGGGTGTTCACCCATCATCGGACCACCGGTTCTCGTCGAAGCTCATCGTCTCGCGCAGGGCTCGCAGCGCAGCCGTTGTGCGGCTCTTGACAGTACCCAGAGGGGTACCCGTACGCTCGGAGATCTCACGCTGCGAGAAGCCTTTGAAGTAAGCGAGGACTAGCACCTCCCTGTGGACCGGAGAGAGTCGCGAGAGCGCGGCGGCCACGTCGAAGTTGCGCGAGAGCTCTCCCGATGGGTCCGTCTCTCCGGGCTCGAAGAGCGGTTCGCTGTCGATGGTCCTGACGCGCGCCTTGCGGCGGCGGATCAGGTCCGTCGCCCTGTTACGGGTGATGCGATACACCCACGTTGCGAAGCTGGCCCGCGTAGGGTCGAAGCCGGCCGCGTTCCTCCACACGGAGGTGAATACATCCTGGACGAGTTCCTCCGCCGTCCCCCTGTCCCCTAAATAGCGTATCCCCGTCCCGTAGACGAGGCCGGCGTAGCGGTCGTAGAGCCCCGAGAGGGCGCGCTCGTCCCCCGAGGCCACCCTTCGCACCAGAACCTCGTCTGCCACACGGTCCATCCAGAGCCTTCCCAAGCTGCCGGCGAAAACGGACCCTCCGGTCTCACGCCCAACAGGGTAGATGATATCCCGCCCACGCCCGGCGCGCCCGTTATCCGGCACGAGACGAACTGCTCTTCCCGATTCTGACCCTTCCATACATAGATTTATACGACCGGTCAGGCCTATCGGATTATTCATTTTCGACGCCAGAATCAGGTTTGCGTATAAAATAAGGCGAGTTACGAGAAGGGAGGTATGGTCCTGATGGCATCCGACACGGCAGGGACGAAGCTCAAGGCGGTCGCGAGGCGTCCTGCGCGCGGTTCGCTCATAAACTTCTTCCGAGACCTGAGGGACCTTCTCCGCTACGGGACTCTCAAAGCAACCGTACAGGAGTTTATCCGCGACGATGCCCTCGGGCTCGCGGCGCAGCTCGCCTATTACCTGATCCTGGCGATCTTCCCTTTCATCCTGTTCCTCGTCGCGGTCGCTGACGCCTTCTCTAGCTCCAGCCCGCAGTTCGTCACGGAGCTTTTCGCCTACCTCAGGCGGCTACTTCCGGCCCAGGTCTTCGACCTTATCAAGACCTACACCAGGCACACCCTCCACAACGAGGACACGGCGCCGGGCCTCCTCTCCGTCGGTATCCTCGGTACGATCTGGGCCGCATCAGGGGCCTTCTCCGCCCTCATAAACGCCCTCAACCGCGCCTACGACGTGCAGGAAACAAGACCTTTCTGGAAGGTCAGGGGCATCGCCGTCCTGATGACCTTCGGTCTCTCGGCGCTCATCCTCGTAGGCGTGCTGCTCCTTATCGCGGGCCCCTCCATCGGACGGACGCTCGCCGAGGTCTTCACGCTGGGCGACGAGTTCATGGCCGTCTGGACCATCGCGCGCTGGCCTGCGGCGCTGCTTTTCCTGGTAGTTACGGTAGCGCTGCTCTTCTACTTCGCCCCCGACGCCGACCAGCCTTTCCGCTGGATCACACCCGGCGGGTTCGTAGGCATCATCCTCTGGGTACTTGCGAGCGTCGCCTTCAACCTGTATCTGGGCAGCGACTTCAACTCCTACGACAAGACCTACGGTTCCATCGGCACCGTCATCATCCTGCTCCTCTACCTCTACATCTCCTCCCTGACCATCCTCTTCGGCGCCACCCTCAACGCCACGCTCGTCAGGATAAAAGAGGAGGTCTCGGGAGAGCGGATCCTCAAAGCCGAGCCAGCCAACGAGAAGCCCGACATTATCGACGAAGAGACCGTCAATGAGATACATAACAACGACGGGTGAGTCGCATCGAAGACGCAACACGTCTTTGATATACTCGTGCCCCGGAGGAGTGGCCGAGTGGTTGAAGGCGGCACCCTGCTAAGGTGTTATACCTCTCAACGGGGTATCGAGGGTTCGAATCCCTCCTCCTCCGCTCCGGAAGTGCTGCGTTTGCAGGGACAAGGAGAAGAAATAGGCCAGGAGCAAACCCCGCCCTTATTACGCTAACGGGTACACCGACACAGCCAGAACAACCTCTTTTGTGGCAACGTATTCTGCATTCGTAAGCGTGTATTTGTATCCACGGCCACCAGAAGTTGTGGTCGCAATTGACTCGGTGCTGACTTTTTCAACAGCCTGAGCCCTTACCCGCACTTGGGTGGATAGGTTCTACCGACACACCGGCGGTGTACACTGCAGGCGAGGAGGTCCTGGTGTCGAAAAGGGAGATGTGGGCGAGGCATGATAGAAGCTTCGTGTCATTGCGGTGCCGTCCGCCTGGAGATCGACTCCCCGCCGGCTGAGGTCACGGATTGCCACTGCTCGATATGCAGGCGGTATGGCACCCTGTGGGCCTACTACGCGCCAGAGCGGGTGCGCGTGCTCCCCGCCGACCCGCCCACCGACGTCTACGTGTGGGGCGACAGGACCCTCGAGACTCACCGCTGTCGTGAGTGCGGCTGCGTCTCGCACTGGGTCGCCATGGATCCCGGGGTCGACGTGATGGGCGTCAACGCACGCCTGATGGACCCGGAAGTCCTCTCCGCTGCCCGCACGCGGTACTCCGCCGGCCCCTAGCCGAACTCTGCGAAGTTACGAGAACGCCGTTTTGCGGAATTCGACATCTAGGAGGTTGGGGGAATTAAGCAAGAAGGGGCGAGTTCTAACAGGCTCGGCTCCCGTGCTTGTGCGGTGCCAGATCACAGCAGGCCAGGCATAAGGGGAGCGCGCAAGGAAAGAGGGCCGGATCTCTCCGGCCCTCAGCCAGCCTCGTGAAGGGGGATGGACAGCCCTCAATTGTCCACATGAGGGACTCGGGGTTTTACTGTGCATCCCCCTTCATGGGCCCTGTTAGTCGCGCTCTCACATCATGCCGCGCAACTCGGCAACCATATCCAGGCCCTGCTGCTTGCACAGGTCCTTGGGGCGCATGATCGCCTGCTCGTCCAGCAGGTTGCGGGTCCTGGCCTCCTTCTCGAGGTGACGTTCGATGACGTCTATGGCCCGGTCCACGTCCTCGCGGGTAACCTCGCGGGTCTTCTCGTGTGTGATGGTCATAGTCATTTGTCTATTCACCTCCTTCCCGTCGCGGATTCAGCGGAGCTTGTAACATTTGATCCGCCATCGCTGACTCCAGAGTAAAGGCGCATCACCCCCTTGTCAAGAACAATTTTGGGCTTTTCTCTTTGGCCCCAGGGCCGAAGATTTTCAATGCCGCTCCAATATTGCAGCACCCCCGACAAAGGCTTCGCCGACGAGGCGCGGCACGACTGGCACGGTGTCCTCCGCGAGGCAAAACTCCAGGTCACGCTCGAACCCGAGACGTTTGAGCCTCCGCGCCGCGCTGTTGTTCCGCAGCGCGCTCGCAGATCTTGAGAGATAGCCCTCGACGACAAGGCTGGCCCGCTCCTCCAGTTCCGCGCCCCTGGACCGCAGCCGGTGGAGGATGGCCCCCGCCGCGGCTTCGTCCTCGGAGGCGCGGCGGCCCTCCCAGCCGCACCCGACCACAACGACCTCGGCGCCGTCGTAAGTCCCTCCGGCCAGATCCTCCGCCAGAGCACCGGCATTGACGAAGGCGCCGGTCAGGACGGCCCTCGCGCCGCGGGCTGCCTCGACGACTCGGGTCCCGTTGGTGGTCGAAAGGGCGACCGTGGAGTTCGGGGGCACCTCGGCTTCCAGGACCTCCGTCGGCGAGTTGCCGAAATCGAAGCCTGATACCTTCGCGCTGCCCCGCTCTCCGATACGGAGGTCGGCACCGGCATACGAGTAAGCACTCTCTATGGACGCGACGGGCACGACCCTGGCGCCCTTCGAGACGAGGACAGCGATGGTAGTGCTCGCCCTGAAGGCGTCCACCACGACCACAACCGAGCCGGCGCGGGCTGCCTTCCGCGCTCCGCTTTCCCCGCCTGTATAGCGGGCGATCACGACACGAGATCCATGGCCTTCCGAAACATCGGACGATTATAGCCTTGCGGATTGAGAGAACGTCAACAGCGACCGGCGCTAGAATGTAGTAGTTATCTGATCCAAGGTTCGAACGAACGCAGGGAGTAGAAGATGAAGTATCGCAGACTGGGCGGCACGGACATAGCGGTCTCCGAGGTTGGTTTCGGGGTGTGGACAGTCTCGACGGGCTGGTGGGGCGAGGTGGACGACGAGAGGTCCGTGAGGCTCCTGAGAGAGTCCCGTGAGCGGGGCATCAACTACTTCGACACGGCGGACACATACGGGTCGGGGAAGGGTGAGACTCTCCTCGCCGACGCCTTCGGGCACGTGCGCGACGAGGTGGTGATCTCGACGAAGATCGGCTACGACTTCTATAACCATACGGCCCGCCGCGGCCAGCAGGAACGCCCGCAGGATTGGTCCGAGAAGTTCATCCGCTTCGCCCTGGAGCAGAGTCTGAAGAGACTCGATACGGACTACATAGACTTCCTCCAGCTCCACAACACGAAGATGGACGCCATAGATGATGACGAGCTCTTCGCCCTGATGAAGCAGTTCAAGGACGAGGGCAAAGTAAGGGCCTACGGCGTCGCCCTCGGGCCAAAGATAGGGTGGCTCGAAGAAGGCGTCTGGGCGATGCGCCAGAGGAACATCGACGGGCTGCAGATGATCTACAACCTCCTCGAACAGGACCCCGGGCGCGGCCTGATCGAGACGGCCGCCGAAACGGACACGTCCCTGATCGTGCGCGTCCCCCACTCCTCGGGGATGCTCGAAGGTCACTACGACGAGAACACGACCTTCGCCAAGAACGATCACCGCCGCCATCGCCCGAAAGAGTGGCTCATGGACGGCCTCAAGAAGGTCGAGCAGCTCTCCTTCCTCACCGAGTCGGGCGAGCGCACCCTCGGCCAGGCCGCACTCAAGTTCGTGCTGGCTTCGCCCGAAGTCATCTCCACCCTCCCCAACATCTACGGCGAGGAGCAGTTGGATGAGTTCGCCGCAGCCCCCGATACCCCTGACCTAACGCCCGACGAACTCTCTCGCATCGCCGAGCTATACCAGGATAACTTCGGACTCGAGAAGCAATCAGCTAGTCAGCATGCCAGCCGTTAGAGCGTGTCAGCCCGCCGCTTGCGGCAGCTTCTCAGCCATGTGTGGTGAGACGCTCGTGTGCTTGAGAGAATGCCAGAGGAGGACCACTCGATGACCGGGTTCAGATCGCTAGACAAGCTAAAATGCTGTCTAGCTGAAGTGCTGAGAGGCTGATCAGCTTCCCACCGAAGGGAGGAAACCATGACCGAGACGAGGCCACGTCGGCAAGAGACCCAGGAAGAGAAGCTTCCAGCCCAATATATTAACTATGTGTTCTTCAAGCTAGACCCTGCCTGGCGCCGCCTTCCGGACGAGGAGCGCGAGCGGGGCAGACGTGAGTTCCTCGCCGCTGCGGAGGAGCACGCGAGTGAGATGCTCTTGCGATCCTTCTCACTCATGGGGCTGCGCGCCGACGCGGACTTCATGCTGTGGAGAATAGGCTACGACCTCGACACCTTCGAGAGCATGACCGGCGCCCTGTTGAAGACGGGCCTGGGCAAGTACGTGCGCGTCTCCTACTCGTATTTCGCGCTGAGCAGGCGCTCCATCTACGTCGGGGAGCATACGCCGGGCTTCGAGAACCGCACGTACATAGTCCCCGGCGAAGGCGAGTACCTCTTTGTCTATCCTTTCGTCAAGACGCGGGCCTGGTACCGGCTGCCCATCGAGGAGCGCCAGCGCATGATGAACGAACATATGCAGATAGGCCGCAAGCACTATCCCGTTAAGAACAATACAGGCTACTGCTTCGGGATAGACGACTACGAATTCATCCTCTCCTTCGAGGCCGAGTCCCCCGAGAAGTTCCAGGACCTGATGATGGAGCTCAGGGAGAGCGAGGCAAGTTCATATACCGAGCTGGATACCCCGATCTTCACCTGCCGTCGCCGCACCCTGCCGGAAATTCTAGAGACTTTGGGATAATTGGCGCTCTAAGTATAGAATCGCAATACAGAGTTCGGTTATAATCCCCAGCAACGCACCAACCGTGGCCGGGAGGCTCTTATCTTGCCTCTCGGCTATTACCTCGGTCAGGCATCTCATCTCGCTTGTCTGGACGCCGAACCTTCACCCTGTATAATTAATCCCGACATGATCACTCGGATTAATCAGTGGACGGGTACGAAAGTGACAGAGTTGGTCGGCGACACGCCGCTCCTTGAGTTGCCGAACATCTCGGCTGAGGTTCCTGGCGTCCGCATCCTCGGCAAGGCTGAGTGGTACAACCCAGGCGGGTCGGTAAAGGACCGTCCTGCCTTGTGGATGATCCGGAACGGCGAGAAGACGGGTGCCCTGACGCCCGAGAAGACCATCCTCGACGCGACGAGCGGGAACACTGGGATTGCTTACGCCTGGATCGGGGCCGCTTTGGGATACAGGGTCAAGCTCTGCATGCCCAAGAACGCCAGCGAGGAGCGGAAGAAGATCCTCAGGGCCTACGGCGTGGAGTTCGTGTTGACGGACCCTGGCGAGGGATCTGACGGAGCCATCAGGGAGGCGCGGAGGCTCTACGCCGAGGACCCCGGGCAGTACTTCTACCCTGACCAGTACTCCAACCCTGCCAACCCGCGCTCGCACTACGAGTCGACGGGGCCTGAGATCTGGGAGCAGACCGCAGGCGAGGTCACACACTTCGTGGCCGGTCTGGGCACGAGCGGCACCTTCGTCGGCACGGCGACGCGGCTCAAGGAGTACAACCCCGAGATAGAGGCCATCTCATTCGAGCCCGACTCGGCCTTCCACGGCCTCGAAGGCATGAAGCACATGGAGAGCGCCATCGTGCCCTCCATCTACGACCCGACCATCGCCGACCAGAACAGGACGGCGAGGACCGAGGACGCCTACGAGATGGTCAAGCGGGTAGCGCGCGAGGAAGGTGTTCTGATCGGCATCTCCTCCGGCGCGGCGGTCGCGACGGCGCTCAGGGTGGCGAGGGAGATAGAGTCGGGTACGATCGTCACCATACTCTGCGACGGGGCCGACAAGTACCTCTCCGAGAGCTTCTGGGAGGGGTAGGTTGCCGCTCAAGATAGGCGCGGGTGACGTCGGGCAGATCCACGATCACGCAAGAGAAGCGTATCCGGAGGAGTGCGCCGGCGCGCTGGTCGGGATCGACAACGGCGGCATCAAGGTCGTCGTCGATGTGTGGCGGGCCGAGAACACACACGCGGAGGAGCGCAGCCGCCGCTTTCTCATAGAGCCGCTCACGATAAAGAAGTTCGAGGAGCAGGCCGAGGAGCGGGACATGTGGCTGCTCGGTTTCTACCACTCGCACCCCGACCACCCTGCCGAGCCCTCCGAGTACGACCGCGAGCACGCCTGGCCCGGCTACTCCTACGTGATAACCTCGGTGAGCGGTGAGAACGTGCAAGACATGCGCTCGTGGACTCTAAGAGACGACCGCACGGGCTACGACGAAGAGCCGATAGTAGGATAAGAGAAGGAGCTTAGAGACATGCCGAAGGTCAAGATCCCAACTCCCTTGAGGCAGTACACCGGCGGCAACAACGAGGTCGAGGTAGGCGGCGCCACCGCGGGCGAGGCCCTCGGGAACCTCGCCTCGGAGCACCCCGATCTCAAGCAGCACCTCTATACGGGCGACGGTCAGTTGCGTTCGTTCGTCAACGTCTACAAGGGCGACGAGGACATCCGCTACCTTGATGGGCAGGACACCGAGGTCGCCGAGGGCGACGAGCTCTCCATTATCCCCTCTATCGCCGGAGGCTCTGCCGGAAGGCGATGTAGGTAGTTTTCACTCTCTAATTCTTCAATCCAATTACTTCTTAGAACAAGAGGTTCCTCAAAATGCAGACACGACAGCCATTAGTAGAGTCGCCCAACGGGTCGATCGAGCTCAGCAATGAGGAGATAGCGCGTTACAGCAGGCACCTGATCATGCCCGAGGTCGCCCTCGACGGGCAGAAGAAGCTCAAGGCGGCGAAGGTGCTCACCGTCGGCACGGGCGGACTCGGGAGCCCTCTCGCCCTCTATCTCGCGGCAGCCGGCGTCGGGACCATCGGTATCGTCGACTTCGACGTCGTTGACGAGTCGAACCTGCAGCGCCAGATCATCCACGGCACCTCCGACATTGGGCGTCCAAAAGTCGATAGCGCCTACGACAGGCTCAAGGACATCAACCCGAACGTCGAGGTCAGGGTACACGAAGAGGCCCTGACCAGCGAGAACGCGCTGGAGATCTTCGAGGACTACGACGTGATCGTGGACGGCACGGACAACTTCCCGACCCGCTACCTGGTGAACGACGCGTGCGTCCTCCTGAACAAGCCGAACGTGTACGGCTCCATCTTCCGCTTCGAGGGGCAGGCGAGCGTGTTCTACGCCGAGGAAGGCCCCTGCTACCGCTGCCTCTACCCCGAGCCGCCGCCACCGGGACTCGTCCCGAGCTGCGCCGAGGGCGGGGTGCTCGGCATCCTACCAGGCGCCATAGGTACTATTCAGGCGACCGAGACCGTCAAGCTCTTGCTCGGGATCGGCGAGCCCCTCATCGGGCGGCTCCTTCTCTACGATGCCCTCGGCATGCGCTTCCGCGAGATGAAGCTTCGCAAGGACCCGAACTGCCCCGTCTGTGGCGAGAACCCGACCGTCACCGAGCTCATCGATTACCAGGAGTTCTGCGGCATCCCGCAGGCCAACGCCGCCGAGCAGGAGAACGGCGTGCCTGAGATCACGGTCGAAGAGCTCAAGCAGAAGCTCGACAACAGCGAGGAGATCAACGTGCTCGACGTGCGCGAGCCGCACGAGTACGAGGTCGCGAACATCGGCGTGAGGCTCATACCCCTCGGTGAGCTGCCGCAGCGCCTGGCTGAGCTGGAGCAGGACGAAATCCTCGCCATCCACTGCAAGACCGGCGCCCGCAGCGCAAGGGCCGTCAAGCTCTTGCAGGACGCGGGATTTCAGAACGTCTACAACGTGAAGGGTGGCATCACGGCCTGGAGCGAGGAAATAGACCCCAGCATCCCAAAGTATTAGCAGCTAGAGCGCTTTCCAGGGCGGAGTTCGCGGTACTCGCGGCTCCGCTCTTTTCTTACCGGAGTAATGTAGGCACCGGCCGGACGCGGCCTGTATGATCCGTCGGATGGACGAGATACCCGTCTTCGACGGTCACAATGACACCCTGCTCAACCTGCACCTCCCGGATCGCGGCGAAGGGCGCTCCTTTTTCGAGCGTAGCGACCTTGGACACATCGACCTTCCTCGGGCCCGCGAGGGTGGCTTCGGTGGTGGCTTCTTCGCCTGCTACACTCCCAACCCCGACGACGACGGCTGGACCGAGGAATAGGCGCTCAGGATCACCGAGAACGGCTACGAGGTCTCGGACGCACCGCAGCTCGACCCGAACTACGCGAGGAGCTTCGCCGACAAGCTGGTAGCGGGCCTGTTCGAGCTGGAATCCGAGGACGAACTCAGGATCGTGCGTACGGCTGACGAGCTTCAAGGATGCCTGCGCGACGGGACCATAGCGGCCATTCTGCACTTCGAGGGCGCTGAGAATCTGGGCCCTGACGCTGGAGCGCTAGAAGAACTCTATGAAACGGGTCTCCGCTCGCTCGGGCTCGTTTGGAGCCGTCCCAACGTCTATGCCAACGGCGTCCCCTTCAGGTTTCCGTCCTCGCCGGACACGGGTTCCGGGCTAACCGACGCAGGGAAAGAGCTCGTCAGGGAATGCAATCGGCTTGGGGTCCTGATCGACGTCTCCCACCTGAACGAACGAGGATTCTGGGACGTGGCGGAGATCTCCGAAGCACCTCTGGTGGCGACCCACTCGAACGTCCACGCCCTGTGCCCCGCGTCGCGCAACCTGACGGACAGGCAACTCGACGCCATCAGGGACTCGGACGGGATGGTCGGCGTGAACTTCGCCGTCGGTTTCCTGCGCGAGGACGGCGGCGATTCGGAAGACACCCCGCTCGGGACGGTCATGCGGCACGTGGACTATCTAATCGAGCGCATCGGCATCGAAAGGGTAGGCTTCGGTTCGGACTTCGACGGGGCGAAAGTCCCGAAGGAGATCGGGGACGTCTCAGGTCTGCCGAAGCTCCTGGCGGCTCTGCGAGGACACGGTTACGACGAGGCGGAGCTGAAGAAGCTGGCACACGAGAACTGGGTCAGGGTGCTGAGCAAGACCTGGCAAAAGTAGATCTTCCAACGGCCTTCCAGTACAAGAGTCGCGTCTTGACGGGAAACTCACGGCGGAGTCGATGACAGTTGATCCATGGCCCACCCCCTTCTATGAACGAGATCCCACAACAAACCCTGAAACCTGATGACGCTGTCAGGCGGGCAGGATGAGCGTGAAAGTGGCCCCGCCCTTGTCGGAATTACCGGCGATGAGCTCGCCGCCCTGCGCTCGGGCGAGGTCGCGGGCGATGGCCAGGCCGAGCCCCGTACCTCCGCCTGAAGGTCCCCTTGTCCGGGCGGCGCTTTGTGTGTCCGCCCTGTAGAAGCGTTCGAAGACGCGGCCCAGATTCTCGGAAGCAATTCCAGGTCCGGTGTCGGTAACGGTAGCCTCGATGCGCCTGTCCGTGATGCTGCCCTCTACCTTTATCGTCCCGCCGGCGGGTGTGAACCGGAGGGCGTTGTCGAGGAGGGCGGCGAGGATCTGGTCTGTACGGGCCGCGTCGCCGCGTGCCGGGAGCTTGCCCGAGTGGTGGACCTCAAGGATCTTGTCCTCGGCGACGGCGCGGGCTGCGAAGCGCTCCGAGGTCTCTGAGAGGACGAGGGCCAGGTCGAAAGGTTCGCGGGAGACGGAGATCTTATCCGCATCCAGACGCGCCAGGAGCAGGAGGTCGGAGAGCACGGCGCTCATCCTGTCGGTCTCGCCGAGCAGGTCATCGACGAGCTCGCGGTTGTCGGAAGCCTTGTTCGGGTCCTCGAGGCCGCGGGAGAGGACCTCGGCGTCGGCCCGGATCAGGGTCAGCGGCGTCTTCAGCTCGTGGGAGGCGTCTGCGATAAACGTCCGCTGCCTGCCGAACGCTTCCTGGACGGGCCGCATCGCCCGCCGCGACATGAACAATCCGCCGGCCGCCGCAAGCACCAGCGCC